>DALYGT010000021.1:0-10337 GCA_031971375.1 Burkholderiales bacterium
CAGCGCGTCGCACCAGCGCGATATGGCCACGGTGCAGGTTGCCCATGGTCGGCACGAACACCGTGCCCTGCTCGCCAAGCAGCAGAGCGCGCAGTTCCCCGGCCGAGCGGACGGTGCGCATCAGGTCGGTCGAAAGCCCCTCAGGCCGCGCTGCGTGCGCGCTGACGCCGCGTGCGCACCGCGTCGGCTAGCTGGCGCAGCAGCGGTGCGGTGTCGTCCCAGGCGATGCAGGCGTCGGTGATCGACTGACCGTATTCCAGCGCTTGCCCGACCACCAGGTCCTGACGGCCGGCCTTGAGGTGGCTCTCGATCATCACGCCCATGATGCGTGTCTCGCCGCCGGCGATCTGTGCCGCCACATCGGCACCCACCTCGATCTGCTTCTGGTGCTGCTTGCTCGAGTTGGCATGCGAGAAGTCGATCATCACCTGCGGCCGCTGCTTGGCTGCGGCCAGCTCGTTGCAGGCGGCATCGACGCTGGCGGCGTCATAGTTGGTCGCCTTGCCGCCGCGCAGGATGACATGGCAGTCGGCGTTGCCAGCGGTCTCGAACACCGCCACCTGGCCGGTCTTGGTCACCGAGATGAAGCTATGAGAGGCGGCAGCAGCCCGCATGGCATCGACCGCGATGCGGATATTGCCGTCGGTGCCGTTCTTGAAGCCGACCGGGCAGCTCAGCCCCGAGGCGAGCTGTCGATGTGACTGCGATTCGGTGGTGCGCGCGCCGATCGCTCCCCACGCCACCAGGTCGGCGATGTACTGCGGGCTGATCAGGTCGAGGAACTCGGTGCCGCAAGGCAGGCCGAGCGCGTTGATGTCGAGCAGGATCTTGCGCGCCAGTCGCAAGCCCTCGTTGATGTCGTACGTCTCGTTGAGGTGCGGGTCGTTGATCAGCCCCTTCCAGCCGACCGTGGTGCGCGGCTTCTCGAAGTAGACGCGCATCACCACCAGCAGCTCGTCGCTGACCTCGGGCAGCAGCGCCTTGAGGCGCTGTGCGTAGTCCATCGCCGCGGCCTGGTCGTGGATCGAACAGGGCCCGACCACCACCACCAGACGGTCGTCCTCACCGGTCAAGACACGGTGGATGCCGTCACGGGCACGGGCGGTCACCTCGAGCGCCGCATCGCTGGCGGCGAGCTCGCGGCAGATTTGCATGGGCGCGAGCAACACGTCGCTCTCGCGGATGCGCGTGTCGTCGGTCCGATGCCGGGTCGGGGTGTTCGTCGAGGTCATGGTCATGGCTGGCTCACCGCAGGGCCCGCTCAGCGCGGATCCCCGTCAAAAAAGGACGCGCGATGCTATCAGCACAGCCACGAGCGCACAAACGCTCACTTCTTGGGCGGCTGCAGCGTCAACACCTCTTCCAGCAGTGGCTTCTCGAAGGCTGCCTCACCCGCCAGCGCCAGATCGGGGATGGTGAAGCGCAACTCGGCGACCTTTCCCGGCACCGCGTCGGACAGGATGAAGGTGTAGCGCTTGCCGCGGTAGCGCTTGTAAGCGGCACGCGCGGGGTCATGGACCATCGGATCGGACATGTAGGGCTCGACCGACACAGACTTGGCGTCGACCGGCTTGCCGTTCCACGTGAACTTGACCGGCTTGATCTCCGGGCCCTCGGCCAGCGCAGCGCGGATGCGCTTGCGGAAGTAGTTCGGCTGGCCACCGGTGAGCCGCTGCATCTCGCTCAGGTCACGCTCGAGGAAGTGCAGGATGACAGGGTTGCTGACCGCCTCATCGATGGCGGGAAAGTCCTTGTTGTTGAGGCCGCTGAGGAACTTCGCCTTGACCGCTTTGTTCTTGCCGTTGAGCGTCACCGCCTCTTCCACGACATCCGAGAAGCCCTTCTCCATGTTGCCCTGCTTGGTGAAGCCGTAGGTCAGGGTCGTGTTGGCCTTGAGGTTGGCAAGGTGGTCGTCGAGGAAGACCAGCTGCTCGGCCGGCTGGATGTCGTCCTTGGGCTTGAGACCGGTGTCGTACTGCGGCTTGACCGCGCGCACACTGCCCATGTCCTTCGGCGGGGCCTGCTTGTCGTCGGCAGCGCCGGCGATCGTGGACGACATGGCAGCGAGGCTGCCGGCCAGGGCAAGCGCCATCAGGCGGCTGGGTGCGGGTCTCATGCGAGGCTTCCTCAGATTCAATGCGGGGTACGGTTGCTTGGGGATACGACTCATTCTGGATACGGCTGATTCGGGGCACGACTACTACTGCGTGGGGGAATTGGTGCCGGATACGGTCGCTGCAAGTTAGACATTGCTCACGCCAACCCCCACGAGACGACACTGACGCAGGACATGTCCTCAGAATGCGCAGGCGGCCGAGAGTTCCGGACGCACGGAGACGCTTCGGCGTGTGCATGCGGATTTGTGCTACGTTTTTGCACATTCACCCGCAGACGATGGCCGAGGAGACCGTGTCAGACAATCAGCTAGCCGACTGGCGTGACCGCGCCCGCACCTTCGAACAGGCGCTCAAGAACGCAGTGGTCGGTCAAGACCGTGCCATCCACCTCATCACCCTGGCGGTGTTCGCGCGCGGCCACGTGCTGCTCGAGGGCGACGTGGGCGTCGGCAAGACGACCTTGTTGCGTGCGGTGGCGCGTGCCATCGGCGGTGCCTATGAACGGATAGAAGGCACGGTCGACCTGATGCCCACCGACCTCGTCTACTACACCTACATCGGCGAGGATGGTCGCCCGCGCGTCGATGCCGGTCCGATCCTCAAGCACGGCGCGCACCTCGCGACCTTCTTCTTCAACGAGATCAACCGCGCGCGGCCGCAGGTCCACTCGCTGCTGCTGCGCATCATGGCCGAACGCAGCGTCAACGCCTTCAACCGCGAGTACCAGTTCCCGCATCTGCAGGTGTTCGCTGACCGCAACCGCATCGAGAAGGAGGAGACCTTCGAGATCTCCTCGGCCGCACGCGACCGCTTCCTGATGGAGATCCAGATCGAGACGCCGACCGACGTCGCGGTGCAGACCGACCTGATGTTCAACACCCGCTTCCACGATGGCGACGCGCTGATCAGCGAGGTCCCGGAGGCGGTGATGCCCTACACCGAGCTCAACGGCATCGGCAAGCTGATCCAGGATTCGGTGGGCGCAAGCCCCGCCCTGCAGGACTACGCGGTCCGCCTGTGGCGCGCCTTGCGCCGCCCGGCCGAGGCCGGTATCCGCATCGAGGGCATCGACACCAACCGGCTGGTCGAGGCCGGCGCCAGCCCGCGCGGCATGAGCCTGATGCTGCGCGCCGCGCGCGTCGAGGCGTGGCTGCAAGGTCGTACGCAGATGGTCCCCGAGGACCTGCACGGCGCGCTGCGGGAGACGGTGGCGCACCGCGTGTTCCTCTACCCGAACTACGAGATGAAGCGTGCCGAGATCGTCGGTGCCCTGCTCGACGCCTGCCGCGCGCAGATCGCGGCGCCCTGACGCAGCCCCGAGACCGCCCTACGTCATGGTCGCCGAGTTCCACTACCGCCTTCCCGGCAAGGCGCGCAGCCAGCGCCCTGGCGCGCACCAGAGCAATATGAGCGGCGGCGGCATGATCTTCCGCCGTCACGTCTCGCTGTTCGCCAGCCCCGACCCGCGCCGGCTGGATATCCGCGCCAGCCTGCGCGACCCGGCCGAGCAATGGTGGGTCCGCGAGTACCAGCAGCGTGCGGCGATCCCGGTGGTGGTGGTGCTCGACGTCTCTGCATCGATGGGCTTTCGCGGCATGCAGAACCGCGCCCGCGCCGCGTCCAACTTCGTCGAGGCGGCGGCGTGGTCGGCCAATCGCCTCGGTGACCGTTTCGGGCTGATCGGCTTCGACCGCCGGCTGCGCGAAGACTGCTGGGTGCCGGTGCGCCAGCAGCGCGCCGCACTCGAGGGCGTCATCCACCACCTGCGCCACGACAGCGCGCGCGAAGCCGGCCACGAAGGCCTCGCCGAAGTGCCGGCGTGGCTGCCGCGCGAGCCGGGCCTGGTGTTCGTGGTGTCCGACTTCCACTGGCCGGTGGAGACGCTGCGCGGCTTCCTCGAAAGCAGCATGCCGCACCATGTGGTGCCGGTGGTGCTGTGGGACCGCGCCGAATACAGCGGCTGGCCGAGCAAGGGATTCGCCTTCGCCGAAGACATGGAGAGCGGCGAGCGCCGGCTGATCTGGCTGCGCGGCGGCTGGAACGACGATGTCGAGGCGGCCTACGTCCAGCGCGAGGCCGACCTGCGAGCGGTCTGCGAGCCGTTCGCGACGCGGCCGCTGTTCCTGCGCGACGGCTTCTCTGCCGATGTCGTCAGCGCCTACTTCCAGGGGCTGGCAGCATGATGCGCGGTCTTGTTGCCGCCGGGTGTCGTATGGCTAGCGGGCGCGGCAGCATTGCGCGAAGCAGCGCCCTCCAACGCGCCGGGCAGATGGCCATGCTCGCTGGCGCCCTCCTCACCCTGATGCTGCCGACATCGCCCGCCCGCGCCGACGAGACCCCGGAGACCCGCATCACGGTTCGCGAGCCCTTGCCTTACGGTTACCAGATCGGCGACACGCTGGTGCGCGAGGTCGAGGTGTCGCCAGCCGGCGGCACCAGCCTTGCCGACAAGGCACTGCCCAAACCGGGGCGCGCCAACACCTGGTTCGACCTGCGCTCGATCGGCGTCGAGCACGGCCGCGGCGGCGCCGTCCACCTGCGCCTCGAGTATCAGGTGGTCAATGTCCCGGATGCCGTGAAGATGGTCAGCACGCCAGCCTTCGCCGTGCCACTCAAGAGCGGCGGCAAGACTGTCAAGCTGCCGGTCAACCCGGCGTGGGTGACCATCGCCCCGATGACCACCGAGGTCGTGCTCGGGCGCGACCGGCTGGTCGACGTACAAGACGATGAGCCTGCCGCCTTGGTCGACACTGACGCGGCCTGGCAGCGCATCCGGCTGGTAGCGCTGGCCGCCGTGCTCCCCCTGCTGGCGCTGATCTACTGCTGGACGCCTTGGGAGCGCATCTTCCGCCCGACGCGGCCGTTCGCACGTGCTCTGCGAGAGGTGCGCGAGCGTCGCCGGGCTGCCGACGAGGCGTTCTGGCCCGAGGCGCTGCGCGCCTTCCACCGCGCCCTGGATGCCACCGCCGGCGGCACCGTATTCCCGGGCGAGGCAGCCCGTCTGACCCGTCGCCATGCTGGCTTTGCGCGCCTCGAGGCCGACCTCGGCAGCTGGCTCGAGGTCTCGCGCGGGCTGTTCTACGGCGGCGCAGCCTACCCCGAAGCCTCGCGCCGGCAGGACCTGCTGCACCTGCTTGGCGAGGCGCGCTCGGTCGAACGCGGCATCCAGTGAGCGGCGCGCGGTGAACCTGATCTTCGACAACCCTTGGCTGTTGCTGGCGCTGCCGCTGGCGCTGCTGCCGCTGCTGCGGACCCCGTTGCAAGCGTTGCCGCATCCCAACCTCGGGCTGGTCCCGCACGACGCCGCCGGCGACGCGCTCAGCCGTGTCCTGCGCCTCGCTGCCGTGGTCGGCATCGTGCTGCTGGTGCTGGGTCTGGCTGGTCTTTCGCGTGGCGAGCGCGTCGTCGAGAAGGTCGGCACCGGCGCCGAGATCGTCATCATGCTTGACCGCAGTCGCAGCATGGATCAGGGCTTCGGCAAGCTTGCGTCGGGCAAGCAGTTGCTGCTGCATGGCGGCGAATCGAAGAATGCCGCCGCGCGTCGTGTCCTCCGGGAGTTCGTCAATGGACGCCCCAACGACGCCATCGGCCTGCTGGACTTCTCGACGCGGCCGATCTTCGTCCTGCCGCTCACCAACCGCCATGAGGTGGTGCAATCCGCCATCGAGGCGACAGGCCTGGGACGCGGACTGGCTGAGACCGACATCGGTCTGGCACTGATCGAGGGCCTGCGCTACTTCGACGAGCGGCCCTTCACCGGCTCGCGCGTGCTGCTGCTGGTCTCGGACGGCGGCGCCCAACTCGATGAGGTCACGCGCGAGAAGATCACCGCATCGGCACGCAAGCATCGCGTGTCGCTCTACTGGATCTACATGCGCGGGCAGGGCAGCCCTGGCCTCAAGGTCGAGTTCAAGGATGAGCAGAATCAGCGTGATGCGGTGCCCGAGTACTTCCTCGACCGCTTCTTCACCGGACTTGGCGTGCCCTATCGCGCCTATGAGGCCGAGGACCCGGAGGAGCTCAATAAGGCGATCAGCGACATCGACCGCCTGCAGCGGCTGCCGACGCGCAGCGCCGAGGTCGTGCCGCGACAGTCGCTGGCGCCATGGACATTCGGCAGCGCGCTGCTGCTGCTGCTTCCCGTGCTTATCGTTTCCGCTCTCCAGGTGACCCGATGGTCCAGATCCGTCGCACACTGATCACTGTTGTCAGCCTCGCCGCGCTCGGCGGGCTGGCAACGCTCGCTGCTTGGGACTGGCGCGCCATCGCCGCAGCCGAGGCGGTCAACGCCCGCATCGTCTCCGGCAAGGCCGCCGCCGACTCGCAGGTGCCGGAGGAGGCCTTCGCCGCCGGCTTGCGCTTTGCCAGAGCCGGCAAGGTGCCGGCCGCGCTGGCGCAGTACAACCGTGTGGAGAATGAGGAGACCGCCTCGCCCGCACTGCGCCGTGCGGCCCGATTCAACAGCGGCAACCTCTACCTGCGCGAGGCGATCGAGGCCGCAGATGCCGGCGACACCGCCGCCGCGACACCGCAGTTCGAGCTGGCCAAGGCCGCCTACCGGGTGGTGCTGCGCGCAGACCCACAGCACATGAGCGCGCGCTACAACCTCGAACGTGCCTTGCGCCGCGCGCCCGAGGTGGAGCAGCAGGACGATGCCGAGGTCGAGCAACTGCCGCCCGCCGAACGGTCGGTGACCACCATGCAGGCGGAGTCGCAGGGCCTGCCGTGAGCGAGTCGCAACCGTCCCGGCTGCGGCGCCTGCGCGATACGCTGGTGCCGACACGCCGCGCCATGCTCAACACCGCGGCGATCCTGCTGCTGCTCGCGGCCTTCCGCCCCGAAGTGCCACTGCTGCGACCGGTCCACAGCTTCCTCTTCGTGGTCGACATCTCGATGAGCATGCACACCCGCGACATGCACGTCGACGGGGAGCTGGCGAGTCGTGCCGAGGCGGTGCGGCGCAGCCTCACCGATGCCCTGCGCGAGATGCCCTGCGGAACCAACGCCGGGATCGGCGTGTTCGCCGGCTACCAGTCGATGGTCCTCTACAAGCCGGTCGAGGTCTGCAGCCACTACAACGAACTCGCCAGCACGGTCGGCAAGATCTCGCCAGCGTCGATCTGGGCGTCCGACAGCGAGATCGCCAAGGGCATCTACAACGCCATCGCTTTCCTTGAGGAAGGCGACCGCGAGACACAGCTGGTGTTCGTGACCGACGGGCAGGAGGCGCCGCCCATCTCGGCGCGCTACCGCCCACAGTTCCGCGGCGAGGTCGGCGCCGTCAAAGGCTGGCTGGTGGGCGTGGGCGAGCTGGCGCTGAGCCCGATCCCGAAGATCGACGAGCGTGGCCGGCAGATCGGCGTCTGGCGCTCGCAAGAGGTGGCACAGGCCGACCCGTACACCACCGGCCGCTCGACCAGCACCGGCAGCGAGAAGATGTCCGACGCAGGTGGCGGAAAGATCAATGCCGAAGTCGCTGCGCGCCTGCAGAGCCGTCCCGGCAAGGAGCACCTCTCGGAGCTGCGCGAGTCCTACCTCAAGCTCCTCGCCGAGGAACTCGAGTTCGGCTACGTGCGCTTGCGCGGCGGTGAGGCGCTCGCCACGCAGCTCGCCAATGGCCCGGCATCCGCATGGCGGTGGACACCGACGCCCGCCAGCACTGGCCTTGGTGTCCTTGCACTGTTCTGTCTGATGATGGCCTACTGGCGCAGCAACCTTAGCCCACTCGAGTGGACCATCCATTGGCTGCTTTGGCCGCTGCGCCGGCTCGGTGTGATGCCGCGGCTTCGTCGCCAAAAAGACAACGCCACGGCCGTCTGAACGTGGCGCAGGCCACTGGCAACATACGCTGAGGCGCCGATTGCAGCGGCGCGGTCGAGGTGCCGCGCCAACAACGCCTGCTCGCCGCGGGCGCCTTATTTACCTTCGGCGACCTTCTTGAGGTTCTCGAGCCCGGACTTGTAGATGCCGGTGATGGCGGTCACCGCCGCAGCATCGTCCTGACCTGCAGGCGGGTCGTTGTTGAGGAAAGCCCGGTAAAAGGCACCCTTCCAGTTGACCATGGTCTTGGTGCCGACCGCAGCCACGCTCATCTGCGCACTGTAGTTGTTGACCGGAACCGGGCCAGGGTCCTTCATGCGATAGCGCAGCGACATGCTGGCGTCATCCACCGCCTCAAGTTCCTCGACGACCTTGCCGCCACCCTTGAGGTTGAGGATGCGCTCGGTGCCGTTGACGTTGACCTCGGCAATGGCCGGATGCCACGTCGCCATGCCACCCCAGTCCTTGAGCAAAGCCCAGACCTTGGCAGGCGGGGCATCGATCTCGATGCTCTCGACCGCCTTCTGGCGGGTGGGGCCATGAGCGAAGGCGATACCCGGCAGCACGAGGGCGGCCACGGCGATCAAGCGGGAAAGCGACATCGGATTCTCCTGAGACTGTGCAAAAGGCGCGCGGCCCAGAATGGACCGCGTCCAAACCATTATCGTGTCACGGCGTCATTGTGCCAAAACAAATCGCCCGAAGCCGCGCGGGTTGCGGCCCAAGTGCGCACTGACGGTCGTCGCGAGGGTGGCGGCATCGATGCCGATCAGCGACTCGTCCATCCACGACACCACCCATACGGTCTGGCCATCGCTGTCGATGCCCTCCGGGTAGCTGACGATCGGCAGGGTCGCCACAGTCTGGCGCGACGCAGCGTCGATGACGCTCACGCTGTCGCCGTACTGGTTGCTGACGAATGCCCGACCCGCCGCAAACGCGATGCAGTACGGGCGATGGCCCACCGGCACCCGCGCCATCTCGCTGCCGCCCTCGACGTCGATGACGCTGACATCATGGCTGAGCACATTGGTGGCCCACAGTGCCTTGCCATCGGGGGCGAGGCGCAGCCCGAACGGGTGACTCCCGACCGCGATATGGCGCAGCACCTGCAGACTGCCCGCATCGATCTCGGCGACGGTGTCGTCGTCGCGCTCGGCGACGAAGACGTGTACGCCGTCAGCGCCGACCTCGACGCCGGCAGGCGCACGACCGACAGGCACCTCGGCCACGATCGAGAGATCGCCATCGTCGAGCACCCAGACGCTGTTGCGGTACCAGTCGGCAACGTAGACGCGGTGGCGGACGCCATCATGCGCGATGCCGACCGGACCGGCGCCGATCGCGCGCTCAAGGATGGTTGTGCCGGACGCCAGATCGACCACCGACACGCTACGGCCCTCAGCGTTGCTGACGAAGGCCCGACGCGTGGCGGCATCGACGGCGACGCCCGCCGGCGCGTGCCCGACCGCGACATCGCGACGGGACGAGCGCCCAGCGCGGGCGTCATCCAGGCTGACCAGCGACACGGAGTCCGCGCCCTGGTTGGTGACCACCGCGAGGCCGCCCGCGACCGACTCTCGGCCCAACAGGCAGGCGAGAAGGGCGAGCGCTGCGAAACGCGTCAACGTGCAGCGACGCTCTTCGGCCGCTCGAAACGCTCGCCGCCGATCGTCACCGCTCCGTCCTTGCCAACCAAGGGTACACCGTAGTCGGCCAGGATCTTGTCGATGTCGGCCTTGCGACGGGTGAGGAAATCCTCGACCTTGGCCTTCCAGTCCTGCTCGCGGAAGCGCACCGCCATGGCGATGGAGAAGTCGGTGACGGTCTCGGCATCCGGGACCATCGGCACCACGCGCAGCTTGACGTCCTTGCTCTTCATGGCGTGGTAACTGCCGATCGGACCCCAGATGAAGGCGACATCGATGTCGCCCTTGACCAACGCGCTATCGACGATTTGCCCAGGATACGACGTGGGGTCGCCGAGCATCTGCTGGTAGGGGACCATCTGGTTCTCGAATCCGTTGCGGAACACCCAGTCGGCGCCCGGCGACGCCGGGAACACGCCGAAGCGCAGCTTGGCAAGCTGGTCCTTGGGCAGCTTGAGCAGGTCGTCCGGCTGGCGGACGCCATCGAGGCCCGCCCCCGCCCGGAACACCATGGTCCAAGTCGAGGTGTAATAAGTCTTGGTGGCCACAGCCCCCTCAGCCTCGGGGGCCGACGACGTCGCGAGGTCGCAGGCGTAGCCGTCTTCTCCGTCCGGGGCCTTCTTGCGCAGCGTGTTGCGGAAGAACGCCATACGCTGCGGGAAATAAAAGTACTCGGCCTTCCAGCCAAAGTCCTCAGCCATGAGCTGCGCGATGCGGTTCTCGAAACCTTCGGCCTTCCCGTTCCTGAACG
>DALYGT010000022.1:0-4516 GCA_031971375.1 Burkholderiales bacterium
CGGGCGAGGGCATGGTGCTGTCGCCTGCCGACGGCCGCATCGTCAAGGTGGTGCAGGCGCGTGACCCCTACGCCGATCGTCCGGCGCTGCTGATCAGCGTGTTCATGAACGTGTTCAACGTGCACTCCAACCGCGTCAGCGTCAGCGGAACAGTGCGACGCGTCGACTATTTCCCGGGCAGCTTCGTCAACGCCGACCTCGACAAGGCCTCGCTCGAGAACGAACGCAACGCGGTGGTGCTCGACACGCCACACGGTGCGGTGACGCTGGTGCAGGTGGCCGGGCTGATCGCGCGGCGCATCCTCTGCTACGTCCGGCCGGGCCAGGCGCTCGACGCCGGGCAGCGCTACGGGTTCATCCGTTTCGGTTCGCGGGTCGACGTGTACCTTCCGACGGACGCCGTGCCAAAGGTGGTGATCGGTCAGAAGGTCAGCGCCACCGAGACCGTCCTCGCCGAATTCGGCGGGTCCGTTGCGGACAACGGCCCCGGCGGCGCGCGTTGAATCCAGGCGCATGGCGATGAAGTGGCAAGGCCGTCGCCGGAACGACACCCAGCGGCCCTTCGGCCGCAGCATCTTCCTGCTGCCCAACCTGCTGACCACCGGTTCGCTTTTTGCCGGCTTCTACAGCATCGTTCAGGCGATGAATGGCCGCTACGAGGCGGCAGCGGTGGCGATCTTTGTCGCCATGGTGCTCGACGGGCTGGATGGCCGCGTGGCGCGCATGACGCACACGCAGAGCGCCTTCGGCGCCGAGTACGACAGCCTCTCGGACATGGTCAGCTTCGGCGCGGCCCCGGCGCTGGTCATGTACGTCTGGGCGCTCAAGCCGATGGGCAAGCTCGGCTGGGTCGCGGCCTTCATCTATTGCGCCGGGGCGGCGCTCCGCCTGGCGCGCTTCAACACGCAGATCGGCACCACCGACAAGCGCTTCTTCGTCGGCTTGCCGAGCCCGGCGGCGGCCGCGATGGTGGTCGGCTTCCTCTGGTTGGTCGACGATTACTTCGAACTCAGCGGCGCCGACGTGCACTGGCTGGCGTGGACGGTGACACTTGCCGCCGGCGTGCTGATGGTCAGCAACCTGAGGTACTACAGCTTCAAGGTGGTGCACTTGCGCTTCAACGTGCCTTTCATGGTGTTACCGATCGCCGTGCTCGGTCTGCTCCTGGTGTCGTACTATCCACCGATGGTCTTGTTCGCCCTGTTCAGCCTGTACGTCCTATCCGGGTTCCTCACACCCTGGATCCTGCGGCGCTGGCCCGCCGACAGACCGACCGACAGAATCTGAAACCACCCGATCCTGTCCCGTCTCCCGCAGTAACATTCACCCCGCTGGCCAGAGCCGAGCGGGTTTTTGTTTTTTTGTAGCCCCCCGATGAATTGAGAAAACCGCCATGACTGACCGTTTGTACATCTTCGACACCACCCTCCGCGACGGTGAGCAGAGCCCCGGCGCGTCCATGACCCGCGAGGAGAAGGTGCGCATCGCGCGGCAACTGGAGAAGCTGGGCGTCGACATCATCGAGGCCGGCTTTGCAGCCGCCAGCCCCGGTGACGCCGAAGCGATCCGAGCGGTCGCCGAGGTCGTCAAGGAATCCACCGTCTGCTCGCTGGCGCGTGCCACCGAGCGCGACATCCGTGCCGCGGCGGACGCCATCGCGCCTGCGCCGCGCAAGCGTATCCACACCTTCATCGCCACCTCGCCGATCCACATGGAGAAGAAGCTGCGCATGCAGCCTGATCAGGTGGTCGAGGCGGCCATCGCCGCGGTCAAGCTGGCCCGCAACTTCACCGACGACGTCGAGTTCTCGGCCGAGGACGCGGTCCGCTCCGACATGGACTTCCTCTGCCGCGTGTTCGAGGCGGCCATCAAGGCCGGCGCCCGGACGCTCAACGTGCCGGACACGGTGGGCTACAGCATCCCCAACCTGTGGGGCAAGCGCATCCGCGAGCTGATCGAACGGGTCCCCGGCTCCGACACCGTCATCTGGTCGACCCACTGCCACAACGACCTCGGCATGGCTGTGGCCAACTCGCTGGCGGCGGTGCAGGCGGGCGCACGGCAGGTCGAGTGCACCATCAACGGGCTCGGCGAGCGCGCGGGCAACGCGTCGCTGGAAGAGATCGTGATGGCGGTCAAGGTGCGGCCGGATGTGTTCGGCTGCGACACCCGCGTCGACACGCGGCAGATCGTGCCCTCGTCCAAGCTGGTCAGCCAGATCACCGGCTACCCGGTGCAGCCCAACAAGGCGGTGGTCGGGGCCAATGCCTTTGCGCACGAGTCCGGCATCCACCAGGACGGGGTGCTCAAGCACCGCGAGACCTACGAGATCATGAGCGCCGAGAGTGTCGGCTGGACCACCAACAAGCTCACCCTCGGCAAGTTGTCGGGGCGCAACGCCTTCCGCTCGCGCCTGGAGGAGCTCGGCATCAGGCTGGAGTCGGAGGAGGCGCTCAACGCTGCCTTTGCCCGCTTCAAGGACCTCGCCGACAAGAAGCGCGAGATCTTCGACGAGGACCTGCAGGCGCTGGTCTCGGAGGAGGCGGTGGCCCCCGACGAGGAGCACCTCAAGCTCGTCTCGCTCAAGGTCGCATCCGAGACCGGCGAGGTGCCGCACGCGCGCATCGTGCTGGCGGTCGATGGCGTGGAGAAGGCCAGCGACGCGCAGGGTGGCGGCCCGGTGGATGCCGCCTTCAAGGCGGTGGAGAAGGTGGTCGCCAGCCAGAGCGAGCTGTTGCTCTACTCGGTCAACAGCATCACGGCGGGGACGGACGCGCAGGGCGAGGTCACGGTGCGGCTCTCAAAGGCCGGCCGGGTGGTGAACGGGCAGGGCGCCGACACCGACATCGTCGTGGCGTCGGTCAAGGCGTATCTGTCGGCGCTCAACCGCTTGCAGAGCGGGCCGGAAAGGGCGCATCCGCAGGTTTCGCCCTAGTCGAAGACGTGCTGCGGCCTCAGTCTCAGGGCTGAGTGTCCGACGTTGCTCTCGGCGGTGAGGCGGCGGTCGATGTCCACCCACCCCCCAGCGCGCGGAAGATGTCCACTGTCGCGCTGAGTTCGGCGTTGCGCCGGTCGAGGGCGTCGAGTTGTGCGGCAAGCAGGTTGCGCCGCGCGTCGATCACCTCGAGCGCGCCGGTCAGACCGGCATCGAAGCGCCGCGTCGCCATGCGCAGCGTCTCGGTCAGCTCCTGTTCACGGCGCTCCTGCAGCAGCCTCGCCTCGCGGGCGGTGGCGCGGGCGCCAAAGGCGTTACCGGCGTCGACGAACGCACTACGCACGGTTTCGGCATAAGTGGCCCCTGCAGCACGGACGCGCGCACGCGCGGCCTTGACCTGTGCGTCGGTCATGCGCAGGCCGGTGAGTGGTTGCAGCAGGTCGAGGCCGAGACCCCAGATGCGAGCCGGGCTGACCAGCAGGTCAGCGAGATCTCGGCTCTGGTAGCCGTAACGACCGGTCAGACTCAAGGTGGGGAAGAACGCGGCGCGGGCTGCGGCCACGTCGGCGCTGGCCGCGCGTAGCTGCGCCTCTGCCTCGCGCACATCGGGCCGTTTGAGCAGCAGAGCGGACGGCAGGCCGTCCGGCACCTCGGGCAAAGCCGGCAGGCTGGCGCCGGCAATGGCGGTGCCCGCAGCGAGCGCGGCAGCGGGGTCGGCGATGCCATCGCCGGCTTCGAGCAGGCCGGCACGCCAGATCTCGTCCGGTTCAGCGCCGAGGAGTTGCGCCTGCGCGCGCCGCGTGCGCTGCAGGGCATCGCGCAGGTCGGTCAATCTCACTGCAAAAGCGTCGCGCTCGGCGCGGTTCTGCAGGTACTCGAAGTCGCCGAGCAGGCCGGCGTCGCGCTGACGGCGGATCAGCTCGAGCGCCTCGTCGGCCAGCGCGATGGTCGACGCGGTGAGGCGGATCTGCTGCTGCAGCGTACGGATGCGGAAGCTGCCGAACGCCACCTGTGCGGCGATGCTGGTCTGCGCTGCGTGGCGCGCCCACTGCGACGCCTCGAGTCGATCGGTGGCGGCCTTCTCGCCGCTGCGGATGCGGCCCCAGAGGTCGAGCTCGTAGGACGCCGACAAGCCGAGCTGGCGGTTGTCGGTGATGACCGGGAGGCCGGGGAAGCTGGTCGCGGTGCGTTCGCTGCGCCGGTTGCGGCTTGCCGCGGCGTCGAGCCCGACATCCGGGATGAGCTTCTGATTGGCGAGCCGCACCTGTTGCGCCGACTCGTCGATGCGCGCCTGTGCCTGCTCCAGACGCGGGTTTTCCGCGATGGCACGGTCGATGTCGGCCGTCAGCGTCGGGTCGCCGAAGCGCTCCCACCAACGCTCGATGTCACCCCAGTCCTCAACGCTGGCGGTCTGCTCAGGCAGGCTGAAGACGCGCTTGACCGGTTCGGGCAGGACAGCGCAGCCGGCCACCGTGCCCATCAGCCAGGCAGCCAACAGGGGCCGACCCAGCCGCGCAGTGGCCACAGACGCCTCCATATGCCCGCGGTGAACTGGCCGACTCCTCATGCGCGTGCCTCAGG
>DALYGT010000022.1:4616-10324 GCA_031971375.1 Burkholderiales bacterium
GACGCCTCCATATGCCCGCGGTGAACTGGCCGACTCCTCATGCGCGTGCCTCAGGTTCAACTGCCCGCCGCCGCTCCGCCCACCGGCTCACCCAGACAAAGAAGGTCGGCACGAAGTAGATGGCGAGAAAGGTCGCTGCGAGCATGCCGCCCATCACGCCGGTCCCCGCCGACTGCCGCGCGCCAGCGCCGGCGCCGGTGGAGAGCGCCAGCGGCACCACGCCGAGGATGAACGCCAGCGACGTCATCAGGATCGGCCGGAAGCGCAGCCGCGCCGCCTCCAGCGCCGCCTCCGCGGCCGCCATGCCGTGGCTGTGGCGGTGCGTGGCGAACTCGACGATGAGGATGGCGTTCTTCGCCGCCAGCCCGAGCAGCGTCACCAGGCCGATCTGGAAATAGACGTCGTTGGTCAGCGGCGGGATCGGCAGGCCGGTCAAGCCAAATAAAAAATTCCGCAGCCAGACCATGCCCAGCGCGCCGAAGGTGCCGAAGGGCAGGGCCAGCAGCACCGCCAGCGGCAGGCTCCAACGCTCGTATTGCGCGGCGAGGATGAGGAAGACCATAACCACCGCGAGGATGAGCGCCAGCGCGCCGGTGCCGCCGCTGCGTTTTTCTTGATAGGAGGCACCGCTGAACTCGTAGCTGAAGTCGGGCGGCAGCACCTTGGCCGCCACCCGTTCCACCGCCGCCAGCGCGTCGCCCGAGCTGACTCCGGGCGCGCCCGAGCCGAGGATCTTGACCGAGGGCAGGTTGTTGAAGCGGGTGATGGTATCCGGG
This sequence comes from Burkholderiales bacterium, assembly GCA_031971375.1. Taxonomy (GTDB): domain Bacteria; phylum Pseudomonadota; class Gammaproteobacteria; order Burkholderiales; family UBA3065; genus UBA3065. The sequence continues at coordinate 5,393 of DALYGT010000022.1, forward strand.
CCGCTGACCTGGCGGATGTCGACCAGGGTCGAGACCGGGATGAGTCGGCCACTGTCGCTGCGCACCATGACCCGGCCGATGTCCTCCGGGCTGTGCCGATAAGCCGCATCGGCCGACATCAGCACTTGCCATGTCCGCCCGAACTTGTTGAAATCGTTGACGTAGTACGTCCCCATGGTCGCCGACAGCGTGTTGAACAGCACGTCGAGCGGCACGCCAAGTTGCGCCGCCTTCTCGCGGTCGACCTCAAGCCGCAGCTGCGGCGTGTTGGCGCGCCACAGCGTCTGCGCGATCTTGAAGGTGGGGTCCTTGGCAGTCTCGGCGAGGAACGCCTCGGTCACCTCTGCCAAGCGCTTGGGCCCACCCTCGCCGCGGTTCTGGATGTTCACCTCGAAGCCGCCGGCCTGCCCGAGGCCGAAGATGGCCGGCGGCATGAAGGCCAGCGCAAGCCCTTCCTTGATGTCCTGCGTCTTGTAGTAGAACTCGCCAACCATGGCGCCGGAGGGCAGGGTGCGCTGGTCCCAGTGCACCTGCGTGGCGAACAGCGTCGCCGCGCTGTTGCTGTAGGAGCCGCCGAAGAAGTTGAAGCCGGTGAAGGCCACCACGTGCTCGTTGATCGGGTTGGAGCGGATGCGCTCGACCACCTCGCCGACGAGGCGGTCGGTCCGCTGCAGCGTGGCGCCATCGGGCAGGAAGACGGCCGAGATGTAGTAGCCCTGGTCCTCGTCCGGCACCAGCGAATGCGGCGTGCGCTGCCACAAGAATGCGGTGGCGGCGAGCATCGCGCCGAACAGCACTGCGGCGATCGCCCCGCGGCGGATCATGAAGCCGACGCCGCGCCCGTAGCGTTCGGTGAAGCGCGCGAACCAGGCATTGAACCAGCGGGTGAAGCGGTTGCCGGCATCATCGGCGTGCGGCTTGAGGATGATGGCGCACAGCGAAGGGCTGAGCGTGAGCGCGACCAGCGCCGAGATCAGTACCGCGATCGAGATGCTCACCGCGAACTGCCGGTAGAGCTCGCCCGCCAGACCGCCGAGGAAGCCGACCGGGACGAACACGGCGACGAGGACAAGCGATGTGGCGACGATCGGCCCGGTGACCTGCTCCATGGCGCGGATGGCGGCATCACGCGGCGCGAGGCCCTCCTGCCGCATCACCCGCTCGACGTTCTCCAGCACGATGATCGCGTCGTCGACGACGATGCCGATCGACAGCACCAGGCCGAACAAGGTCAGCGTGTTGATGGTGTAGCCGAGCAGCATCAGCCCGGCAAAGGTACCGACCAGCGACACCGGCACGGCGAGCATGGGGATGAGCGTCGCGCGCCAGGTCTGCAGGAACAGCAGCACCACCAGGAAGACGAGGATCATCGCCTCGACCAGGGTCTTGATCACGCCGCGGATCGACACCTCGACAAAGCGCGTGGTGTCGTACGGCGTCAGCACGCTGAGCCCCTGCGGGAAGGCCTTCTGCATGTCGGCCACCGCATCTCGCACGTCCTGACCGACCTTGAGCGCGTTGGCCCCCGGCTGCAAGAAGACGCCGACCAGCGTCGCCGGCTTGCCGTCGATACGGCCGATGAAGTCGTAGTCGGCCGAGCCGAGTTCGACCCGCGCGACGTCCTTGAGCCGCACCTGCGAGGTGCCGCTGCCGGTGCGCACGATGATGTTCTCGAACGATTGCACGTCCGAGAGCCGGCCCTGCGTGGTGATGGTGTAGACGAGGTCCTGGTCCTTGATCGGCTGCTGACCGACCTTGCCCGGCGCGAACTGCGCGTTCTGCGCGTTGACCGCGGCGATCACATCGCCCGGCGTCATGCCGAGCGTGGCCAGCCGGTCCGGCTTGAGCCAGATGCGCATCGCGTAGTTCTTGGCGCCGAAGATCTGCACGCCGGTCGTGCCGGGGATGCGCTTGAGGCGGTCCAGCACGTTGAGCGTGACGTAGTTGCTGGTGTAGAGGTCGTCGAAGGTGCCGTCCGGCGAGAAGAAGGCCAGCACCTGCAGGAAGCTCGAGGAGCCTTTCTCCACGGTCACGCCCTGGCGGCGCACCTCCTGCGGCAGCCGCGCCTCGGCCTGCTTGACGCGGTTGTTGACGTTGAGCGCGGCCTTGTCGGCATCCGCCCCGATCTCGAAGGTGACTTCGATCTGCAGCACGCCGCTCGAGGCCGAGGTGCTGCTCATGTACATCATCCCCTCGACGCCGTTGATCTGCGCCTCCAGCGGGGCGGCGACGGTCGACTCGAGGACCTCGGCCGAGGCGCCGGGGTAGACCGCGGTGACGGTGACCACCGGCGGCGCGATCTCGGGGTACTGCGCGACTGGCAAGGTGCGCATCGCGGCGAAGCCGGCGATGAGGATGAGGAAGGACAGCACCGCCGCGAAGATCGGGCGGTCGATGAAATAGCGCGAAAGCATCACTGGGTCCGGGTCGGGCTGGCCGCGTCAGTGCGCTGCGGCGGCCTTGGCGGAGGGTCCGCCGGAAGGTGCCGCGGCTGGGGCGGGGTGCGCCGAAGCGTTGGCAGCGGGCGCCGCTGTGTCGACAACGACCGACATCCCTGGCTTCAGCCGCATCACGCCGTCGGTGATGATGCGGGTACCCGCAGCCAGCCCCTTGCGGATGACCCAGGCGCGGCCACCGCCGCCCGGCAGCTCGACCCACTCGCCGACCTCGACCGGGATCGGCACCACCACCGTGTCATCGCCCTTCTTCTCGACGGTGAGCACCATCTTCTGCGCCGGCCCGTCGAGCACGGCGCGTTGCGGGACCACCACCGCGCCGGGCAGTGTCGCGCCAGCGAGGACGATACGCACGAATTCGCCGGGGCGTACGCGCAGATTGGCGTTGGGCAGCGTCGCGCGGTACTCGAAAGCACCGGTCTTGGGGTTGGCGCCAGGGCTGCTGAACGAGATGCGCCCGGGTGTCGCCATCTCCGAGCCGTCGGCCAGGCGCACGCGCGCCACCAGCCCTCCCGCCGGCACGCGGATACGGCCCTCGCGAAACTCGTTCTCGAGGCGCACTCGCTCGCTGTCGGCGAGGCTCCAGACGATGTATAGCGGATCGACCTGCATCAGCGACGCGAGGCGGTCGGGATCCTGCGGACCGACCAACGCACCCTCGACCTTCTCCGCGCGGCCGATCATGCCGCTGATCGGCGCGGTGACGCGGGCGTAGCCGAGGTCGAGCCGCGCCTGCCGCAGCGCCGCGTCGGCGGCCAATACCTGCGCGCGTGCCGCTTCGACAGCCGCTGCAGCGCTCTCCGCAGCAGAGCGCGCGTCGTCCGCGGCCTTCTGGCCGATCACGCGGTCCGCCGCCAAGGGCGCCAGACGGTTGGACTCGCGCGTCGCCTGGTCGGCTTGCGCCTGCGCTTGCGTGACTTGGGCGCGGGCTTGAGCCAGCGCAGCCTCGGCGCGGCTCACGGCCGCCTCAAAGGGACGCGTATCGAGTGTGTAGAGCAGGTCACCGGCGTTGACGCGGCCGCCCTCGGTGAAGTGCCGTCGCTCGATATGGCCAGCCACCCGCGCACGGATATCAACCTCGCGCGAACCGTAGGCCTGTGCCGGGTACTCGAAGGTGAGCGGCGCATCGACCTCACGCGCCTCGCCAAGCGCCACATGGGGCGGGGGCAGGCTCAACAGCATCTTCGGGCCATCCTCGGACTTGCCGCAGGCGGAGAGCAAGACTGCAGCGGCCAAGGGCAGGGCTGCGTAGCCGGCACATCGGGCGATCTTTTTGGGCATCAGAGTGTCGAGTGGAGCGGGTTTGGCAAGAGGGATTGTGTGCCGCAGAAAGCTACCAACACACTGTAGCGCGGCCGTCTGCGGCGCATGCCGAAGTCCCCGCGGTACCCTTGTGACCAGTCTCGTCGAGCGTCAAGGTGCAACCACAGGCATCGTCAGCCGCCGCCTGCCGGCCCATCGGCTCGGCGCTGATGCGGAAGCTCTCGGCAGCGACCTCGCCGCCAAAGCGGTACTGCCTGGCGAGTTCGGTGGCACAGGACGGGGCGGGCAGGTTGCCCACCGGGTAGCTGTAGGACGCAGCCCGTTCACGCTCGAGCGCCGCTGCGACCTCGCCCAGACAGGCGGCGGCGGCTTGGCGCCGCGTACGGCTGGTCGCGCTGTCGTAGCTGGCGAGTGCGACGGCAGCCAGGATGCCGACGATGGCGAGCGCCACAAGCATCTCGATCAGGCTGAAACCGGGGGCGATGCTGCCCGGTGTGCGGCGTCCGCGGCTGTGTTGCGGCATGGTTCGTCGTGTTGTCGCCAAGTCGCCATTCTAGCGCGCCGGGAGATCACTTCGCGTCTCGTTATACTCGGCTGATGCGCATCCGCCGCTTGCCCGACCTCCTCATCTCGCAGATCGCCGCAGGTGAAGTGGTCGAGCGACCCGCCGCAGTGGTGCGAGAGTTGGTCGAGAACAGTCTCGACGCCGGTGCGCGGCACATCACCGTGGCAGTGGAGGAGGGCGGTGTGCGGCGTATCCTCGTCGACGATGACGGCGCCGGCATCCCCCGCGACGACCTCCTGCTCGCACTCGAGCGACACGCCACCAGCAAACTCAGCACCCTCGACGATCTCGAAGCCGTTGCGAGCATGGGTTTTCGCGGCGAGGCGCTGGCCTCGGTGGCCTCGGTGGCGCGCGTCGCCTTGACCAGTGCCACGGCGCAGGCTGAGCACGCCTGGGAGGTGCGCGTCGAGGGTGGCGCACTGCTCGATGGCGGACCCTTGCCGGCGGCGCGCACGGTCGGCACCACGGTGGACGTGCGCGACCTCTTCTTCAACACGCCGGCGCGGCGCAAGTTCCTCAAGTCCGCCAGCACCGAACGCGGCCACTGCGAGACCGCACTGCGCCGGCTGGCGCTGGCTCACCCTGACACCGGCCTCGAGTGGCGCAGCGATGGCCGTGTCGCCTGGCAGGTATCGGCTCAAACCATTC
>DALYGT010000023.1:0-1093 GCA_031971375.1 Burkholderiales bacterium
CGGGAAAGAACAGACTCACCACGTGGTCGCCGACCTTGAGGTCGGTCACGCCCTGCCCGACTGCGGTGACCACACCGGCGCCGTCGGACATCGGGATGCGCGGCTGCGTCGGACCCCAGGCGCCGCTGACCACGGCGTAGTCGTGATAATTGAGCGAGCTGGCGTGCAGGCGGACGCTAACCTCGCCGACGCCAGGGTCGCGTGGTTCAGTGCTGGCAAGGGTGACACGTTCGAAGCCGCCACCCGGCTGGACGACGATGGTCTTGATGCTCATGACGGGAACTCCAGCGGCTTACTCGACCTTGGCCTTTTCACGCAGGTCGCGCACCATCTGCTCGATGGCGCGCCGCTGCATGAACTGGTTGAGCTCGCCGCGCACCTGCTCGAAAGCCGGCGGCCGGGCCTTGCGGTTGTCGTCGACGCGAATGATGTGGTATCCGAACTCGGTCTTGACCAGCTCACTCGTGGTCTCGCCCTTCTTGAGTTTCTTCATCGCCTCCATGAACGGCGCCACGAGATTGGCGTCGCTACGCACCCAGCCGAGTTCGCCACCCTTGGCTTTGGTGCCGGTGTCTTCCGACAGGGTCGAGGCCAGCTTGTCGAACTTCTCACCCTTCTTGAGCTTGGCGAGCGCAGCCTTGGCGGCCTTCTCGTCCTTGATCAGGATGTGGCGCGCCTGGAACTCGTCGATGGTGGCGAGCTCGCCCTTGAGCTTGTCGTACTCGGCCTTGAGGTCGGCCTCGGCGACCGGGTGGTCCTTGGCCCACGTCTGCAAGAAAGCGTTGATGAGGATGTTGCTGCGCGCGAGTTCGATCTGGTCGCGCACCTCATCGCGCTTGGCCAGCCCATCGGCGTTGGCCTGCTGCAGGATGAGCTCACGGGCGATGAGTTCGTCCTTGAGGCGGACGCGCAGGTCCGGCGTGTCCTGCTGGCCCTGGCTGATCAGGTTGCGGGCGGCGGTCTCGATCTGCGATTGGCGGATCGCCACGCCGTTGACCTTGGCGACGACATCGTCGTCGGCGGAAGCGGCGAGCGGGGCTGTCAGAGAAAGTGCGAGGGCGGCGGCGAGGATGGGGTGGCGCTGCATGGACTG
>DALYGT010000023.1:1193-10308 GCA_031971375.1 Burkholderiales bacterium
GCGGTCACTGCGGGAAGACCTTGCGGAACGGCTTGACGACGACACGGGCGTAGACGCCGGCCGACACATACGGGTCGGCGTCGGCCCAGGCCTGCGCGTCGGCCAGCGAGTCGAACTGCGCCACCACCAGGCTGCCGCTGAAGCCGGCCGGGCCGGGGTCCTCGCTGTCGATAGCCGGGTGCGGGCCGGCGAGCAGCAGCCGACCTTCGGCTTGCAGCGCGCTCAGACGCTCGACGTGTGCGGGGCGCGCCGGCAGGCGCAGCGGCAGCGAATCGGGAACGTCTTCACTGATGATGGCGTAGAACATGAGGCTCTCCGGAAGGGGTGAGGAAAGGGGTTCGGACAGTTTGTGGAGTCGCAGCGGTGTGTCAGAGGGATGCGCGCCAGTCCCGGTGCGGCGGGCCCTCGCTCAGCCGTCACCCGACGCCTGCGGCAGGTGGCGCGACAGCCACATGCCCTGAGCGGCAACGAACAGCAACATCAGGCCGATGCCGCCGTAGAGCTTGAAGCTGACCCAGGTCGGCTCGTCGAAGTGAGTGGCCACATACAGGTTGAGCGCGCCCATGGCAACAAAGAAGCCCACCCAAGCGGTGTTGAGGCGGCCCCAGATGGCGGGCGGCAGATCGAGCTCCTTGCCCATCAGGGTCTGCATCAGGTTGCGACGCAGCAGCCAGGCCGAGCCGCCGAGCGTGGCGGCGAAGGTCCAGTAGAGCAGTGTCGGCTTCCACATGATGAAGACCGGGTCCTGCAACCAAAGGGTGAGGCCGCCCATGACGACGATCAGCACGAGGCTGACCCAGAGCATGGTGTCGACACGGCGACGCAGCACCAACAGCGTGCCGACCTGGGCAACGCTGGCGGCGATCGCCACGCCGGTGGCGAGCAGGATGGGCGCGAGCTTGGCGGCGAAGCCGGTCAGCCCTGCAGCCGCCAATATCGCCCCGGCCGCAGTCGGGTCGGCTTCGGCCAAGCGGTAGGCGGCAAAGAACAGGATGACCGGGAGCAGATCGAAGACGAAGCGCATGGGCAGCGATGATAACCGGAGCGCGGCACCGCAAACCCCTCAGCCCCCCGGTCAGACGATACGCACCTCGGGCTCGAGGGTGATGCCGAAGCGCTCGCTGACGCTGTCGACGATGCGCTGCGCCAATGCAGCGATCTGCTCGCCGGTGGCGCGGCCGTGGTTGACGAGGACCAGCGCGTGAGCAGCATGCACACCGGCATCGCCGTCGCGACGGCCCTTCCAACCGCAAGCCTCGATCAGCCAACCGGCCGGGATCTTGACGCCACCCCAGGCAGCGAACTGCGGCATCTCCGGATCCGATTCGCGCAGGGCAGCGGCCTTTGACTCCGGCACCACCGGGTTGCGGAAGAAGCTGCCGGCGTTGCCGAGCCGTGCAGGGTCCGGCAGCTTGCGACGCCGGATGGCACTGACCGCCTCGGCGACCTGCGCTGCGGTCGGGTCGGTGATGCGACGCTCGGCGAGTTCATCGCGGATCTCGCCATAGTCGAGCTCGAGTTCGGGCTTGCGCGAGAGACGCAGCGCCACACGGGTGATGAGCCGACCGGCGAGGTCATGCTTGAACACGCTGTCGCGGTAGCCAAAGCCGCAATCGGCGTTGTAGAGGCGCTCGACACGCGCACCTTGCCAGTCGAAGGTCTCGACCCAGAGCAGCCGGTCGCGCAGCTCGACACCATAGGCGCCGATGTTCTGGATCGGCGCGGCGCCGAGCGTGCCGGGGATGAGCGCCAGGTTCTCCAGACCGCCCAGACCAAGCCCCAACGTCCAGCGCACAAAGGCGTCCCAGCCCTCGCCGGCGCCGCCGACCACGGTGACACTGTCACCTTGCGCTTCGTCGACCTCGCGGTCGAGGATCCGGGGCACCACCACCACGCCGTCCCAGTCGCGGGTGAACAGTACATTGCTGCCACCGCCGAGGATCAGCATCGGCTTTGACATGAGGTCGCGCTGGCGCAGCAGGTCGTGGGCCTCGCCGGCGCTTCGCAGGCGCACGAGGGTGGCCGCGCGCGCCTCGACACCAAAGGTGTTGAGCGAACGGAGGTCGGCGCGCGACTCGGTGAGCATGACGTGGTTGAGCGTGGCGTGGTGAGGTCTGGTCGGGGCCGGCCTACAATGCGCGCATTCTGCACCACTGCCAGCCACGCCGATGCTGATCGTCCTCTCGCCTGCCAAGACGCTCGACTACGACACGCCGCCGCATGTGGAGGCGGCGACCGAACCGCGCTTCGTGCCGCAGAGCGGTCAACTCATCGAGGTGCTGCGGCGGAAGAGCCCGCAGGACGTCGCCGCGCTGATGGACCTCTCCGACAAACTCGCGCTGCTCAACGTCGAGCGCTACGCACGATGGAGCCCGCAGTTCACATCTGCCAACAGCAAACAGGCGGTGCTGGCCTTTGATGGTGATGTCTACGACGGGTTGTCGGCGCCGACCTTGTCGGCAGAAGATCTGGCTTGGGCGCAGGACCACATCCGCATCCTCTCCGGGCTGTATGGCGTGTTGCGCCCGCTCGACCGCATGCAACCCTACCGGCTGGAGATGGGCACGGCGCTCGCCACCCCCGGCGGGCGGGACCTCTACGCGTTCTGGGGAGGGCGCATCGCCGAGTCGCTCAACGCCGACCTTGGCGACGACCCGGCGCCGGTGCTCGTCAATCTGGCCAGCGAGGAGTACTTCAAGGCGGTGGCACCGGCAGTGCTCAAGGCGCGCGTGGTGACGCCGGTGTTCGAGGACGAGAAGGCCGGCAAGTACAAGATCATCAGTTTCTACGCCAAGAAGGCGCGCGGGCTGATGGCGCGCTGGGCGGTGACCCACCGTGTCGGCGATGTCGAGATGCTCAAGCGCTTCGACAGTGCCGGCTATGCCTTCGCGCCGGAGGTGTCGAAAGACGACCGCTGGGTGTTCCGCCGCAGCGAAGCGGCTGCGACGACCGCAGCCGGCTGAGCGCCGCAGGCGACGGCGGTTCGCCGACCCGCAACGTCACTCGGCGGCGAGCGTGTTGGCGAGGGTGCCGATGCCCTCGATGCCGACGGTGACCTCGCTGCCCGGCTTGATCGGCAACACCCCCACCGAGGTGCCGCAGGCGATGACGTCGCCGGGCTGCAGGGTGAGGTCGCGCGAGATGAGCGCCACCAGCCGTGCCGGCGGACAGATCATGTCGGCGAGTGGATACCGCTGGCGCTCGCGCCCGCCGACCGTGACCACCACTTCTGCCGCCGCCGGCGGCGGCTCGGTGCTGATCACCGGCCCGAAGCAGCCGAAGCCATCGAAGCTCTTGGCACGCGCCCACTGCGCGAAGCTCGGGTCGCGCTGCAGGATCTCAAGGGCGGTCACGTCGTTGACGCAGGTGTAACCAAAGATGTGCTGCGGGGCGTCGGCCTCGCTGACATTGCGCGCCGTCTTGCCGATGACGATGCCGAGTTCGCCCTCGTAGACGATGCGGCCGTCATACGCTGCCGGCTTGGGGATGGGGGCTGCGTGCGGGTTGAACGAGGACGGCGACTTGAGCAGCCACAGCGGTTCCTCGGGGATGGTGTAGCCGTTCTTCTCGGCCAGCGCGTGGAAGTTGTTCCAGATGGCGACCATTTGCGTCGGCTGGCAGGGCGTGAGCCACTCGATGCTGGCCAGCGGCAGAGTCTGACCTGTGGGCTGGCGGTCGGCAAACAGATCGCCGCTGTGGACGTGGACGGTGTCGCCCTCAAGACGGCCGAAGCTGGTCGTGCCGCCGTGGCGGAATCGGAGCCAATGCATGGATACGCCTTGTCGCAAAAGGCGCGACTGTACCGGCTGGCGGCGAACGCGGCCAGTGGTGGCACACTGCGGGTTCCGCCCGCCTGCGCCGAGACTCGCCGTGAACCCCTCCCCGCCCCCGTCAGCACGCCATCAAGACACTCCGATCGACCTGCGCGAACTGTCGCGGCAGCGTCGCCGCTGGGAGGATTCGAGCCGGCGCATCGGTGGTGCACTGGTGGGCGGTTTCCACCACCTGATGCTGTTCGTCATCGGCGGGGCGACGGTGTGGGCGGCGTTGGCGGCCATCGCCGACATGGTCGGGCAAGGCCACATCAGCGTCGAAGACCTGCTGCTGCTGTTCATCTACCTCGAGCTGGGGGCGATGGTCGGCATCTATTTCCAGACCAACCACATGCCGGTGCGCTTCCTGATCTACGTCGGCATCACGGCGCTGACCCGGCACCTCATCGACCTCGTCAACACCAAGACCGACACCACCACCATCCTGATCTGGAGCGGGTCGGTGCTGGTGCTGGCGGTGTCTGTGGTGGTGCTGCGGTTCGCGTCCTTCAATTACCCGTCAGACAAGCGGGCGGCGGGGCGGAGCGATGCGGATTGAGCGCGGCTAAAGCCCCAGCCGCGCGAACAACTCGTCCACCCGCTGCTTGACCGCGGCGTCCATGACGATCGGCGTGCCCCACTCGCGCTGCGTCTCGCCGGGCAGCTTGTTGGTGGCGTCGATGCCCATCTTGCTGCCGAGGCCCGAGACCGGGCTGGCAAAGTCGAGGTAGTCGATCGGCGTGTTCTCGGCCATGAGGGTGTCGCGCGCCGGGTCGACGCGGGTGGTGATGGCCCAGATCACCTCTTTCCAGTCGCGCAGGTCGACATCGTGGTCGAGCACGACGATGAACTTGGTGTACATGAACTGCCGCAAGAAGCCCCAGATGCCGAACATCACGCGGCGCGCGTGGCCGGGGTACTGCTTGCGGATCGAGACCAGCGCCATGCGATAGCTGCAGCCCTCGGGCGGCAGGTAAAAGTCGACCACCTCGGGGAATTGCCGCTGCAGGAACGGCACGAAGACCTCGTTGAGCGCCACGCCGAGCATGGCCGGCTCGTCGGGCGGCTTGCCGGTGTAGGTGCTGTGGTAGATGGCATCGCGGCGCATGGTGATGCGCTCGACGGTGAAGACCGGGAAGCGGTCGACCTCGTTGTAGTAGCCGGTGTGGTCGCCGAAGGGGCCCTCCTCCGCCGTCTCGCCGGGGGTCAGGTGGCCCTCGAGGATGATCTCGGCGTGTGCCGGCACCTGCAGGTCGGAGCCGATCGCGCGCGCCAACTCGGTGCGACCACCGCGCAGCAGGCCGGCGAACTGGTACTCCGAGAGCGTATCCGGCACAGGGGTCACGGCGCCCAGCGTCGTGGCCGGGTCGGCGCCCAGCGCCACGCACATCGGGTAGGGTTTGCCGGGGTTGAGCTCGCAGTGGTCGCGGTAGTCGAGCGCGCCGCCGCGGTGGGCGAGCCAGCGCATGATGAGCTTGTTGCGGCCGAGCAGTTGCTGGCGATAGATGCCGAGGTTCTGCCGCTTCTTGCGCGGGCCGCGGGTGATGGTGAGCCCCCAGGTCAGCAGCGGCCCGACGTCGCCCGGCCAGCAGGTCTGGATCGGCAGCTGCGTCAGGTCGACCGCGTCGCCTTCCAGCACCACCTCCTGACACGGCGGCTTGCGGATGACCTTGGGCGCCATCGACCAGATCTTGCCGATCAGCGGCAACGCGTCCCACGCCTGACGCAGGTTCTTGGGCGGTTCCGGTTCTTTCAGATACGACAGCGTCTTGCCGATCTCACGCAGCCTCGCGCGCCAGTCGTCGCCTTCGATGCCCATGCCCAGCGCGACTCTCTCGGGCGTGCCGAACAGGTTGCCGAGCACCGGCGTGGTGTAGCCGGGCACGTTCTCGAACAGCACCGCCGGCCCGCCGCGCTTGAGCAGGCGGTCGCAGAACTCGGTCATCTCGAGCACCGGGCTCACGGGTTCCTTGACGCGGATGAGCTGGCCGGTGGACTCCAGATGCACGATGAAGTCGCGCAGGTCGCGGTATTTCACTGCGGCGACCCCTTAGGGCTTGAGGATGACGAGGAACACCACGGCGAACAGCGCCAGCACCGGGACCTCGTTGAACCAGCGGTACCAGACGTGGCTGCGCGTGTTGGTGCCGGCACGAAAGCGCTTGAGGATGGCGCCGCAAACGTGGTGGTAGCCGACCAGGCCGACGACGATCGCCACCTTGATGTGCATCCATAGCGTGCCCTGGCCGATGCCGTAGTGGAGCCACAGGGCGAGGCCGCAGAGGAGCGTGAGCCACATCAGCGGGCCGATGAAGCGGAACAGCTTGCCGGCCATCAGCAGCAGACGTTCGCGCTCGGCATCGCTGCCTGCCGGAACCATGGCCAGGTTGACGAAGATGCGCGGCAGGTAGAACAGCCCGGCGAACCAGCTGGTCATGAAGACGATGTGCAAGGCTTTGACGGTGAGCATGGTGGGCGCAGGGTGTAGTAGACCGGATGTGCGGGGGATCGATAGCGGGGCGCCCGGCGGCGGCGAGCCGAACGCTGCGCAAGTCTAGCCGGAGGCAGGACCTTCTGATGCGGGAAGCGCCACACTTGCCAGCCAGAACTGCCGCACCAGACGCTGCAACAGTGGCAACTGACCGTGGAAGAAATGCCCGACACCGGGGACGACCGTGACCGGCAGCGTCTGCGGCCGCGCCCAGTCGAGGACGTCGGCCAACGGCACGATCTCGTCTTGCTCACCATGCATCACCAGTGTCGGCACGCCGACTGGCGGTGCGCCGACGCGCTTGGGCGATGTCCCGGCGAGGATCAGCCGCTCGGGAGGCGGATCGAGGCGAGCCGCTGCGACCGTGACCACCGCCGCGCCGAACGAGAACCCCGCCAGTGTGAGCGGCAGCCCGGGGTAGCGGGCGCGCAGCCGATCCGCCGCGGCCAGCGCATCCTCCACCTCGCCGACACCGCGGTCGTAGGCGCCCTCGCTCTGTCCCACCCCGCGAAAGTTGAAGCGCAACACCGCGCAGCCGAGTCGTACCAGCTCGCGGGCGATCGCCATCGGCACCTTGTGGTTCATGGTGCCGCCATCGGGCGGATGCGGGTGGCAGACCACGGCGATGGCGGAGGGCTCGGTTGGCGCATCGAGGACGGCCTCGAGGGCGCCGGTGGGGCCGGGGATGGTGAGCTGCTCGCGGGTCGAGGGATCGGTCATTGATCAGGCACTGAAGCGGTCTGTGGGTCGTGGCGGGCGGGGCTTCTATCGGGTGATGGCGGTCGGGGCTTCCATCGGGACGCTCTTCTCGCTCTCTCGCATTCGCTCGCACCTCGCTTCGAAGAGCTTTCCCGATGCGCCCCGCCAGCAGCGGTCAACGCAGCACCAGAAACCTCCGACGGGCGGACCCCGTCACTCCACCCGCAGCCGCTCGACCACCTCGCCGTGCTGCAGGTGCCGCTCGACGATCTCGTCCAGGTCCTCTTGGTCGACATAGCGGTACCAGACCGCCTCGGGGTAGACGACCAGCACCGGGCCGAGGTCGCAGCGGTCGAGGCAGCCCGCCTTGTTGACGCGCACCTTGCCCGGGCCGGCCAGGCCCATCGCCTTGACCTTGGCCTTGGTGTGCTCGAAGGCCTTGAGCGAGCCGCAGTCGGCGCAGCAGCCCTCGCCGGGCTCGCGCTGGTTGAGGCAGAAGAAGACGTGGTGGGAAAAGTGGCTATGCGGTGCGGTCATGTCGATCAGCGGACGGTCGACTTGGCGCTGCTGCCACGCGCCGTTTCGACCGGGTAGCGGCGCGCGTTGTCGGCGAGCTTGGCCTCGGCGGCGGTGAGCAGGTCGATGCCCTGCACCTGCGCCAGTCTCAGCAGATAGATGAAGACATCGGCCATCTCGCGGGCGACCTCGTCGCGCTGCGCCGAACTCAGCGCCGCGCTCTGCTCCGGCGTGAGCCACTGGAAGTGTTCGAGCAGCTCGGCCGCCTCGACGATCAGCGCCGAGGCGAGGTTCTTGGGCGTGTGGAACTGACCCCAGTCGCGCGCTTCGGCGAAGCGGCGAACCGCCGCGTCCAGCGCCGCAAGACGCTCGTCCAGACCGTCCTGAATCACTGCGGCAGCACCTCGTCGTCGGCCGACAGCACACGCTGGACCAGCAGCGTGTGGATACGCCGGCTGTCGGCGCGCAGCACCTGGAACTGGAAGCCACCGACGTTGACCTTCTCGCCCCGCTTGGGCACGCGGCCGAGCGCGCGCACCACCAGACCACCGAGCGTGTCGACGTCATCAAGCGGCAGGTCGGCGAGCAGCATCTCGTTGAAGTCGGCGATCTCGGTCTGCGCCTTGCAGCGGTAATGGCCGGGACGCTCCTCGACGATGTTGTCCTCGTCCTCGTCGTAGTCGTACTCGTCGTCGATGTCGCCGACGATCTGCTCGAGCACGTCCTCGATGGTCACCAGGCCAGCGACGCCACCGTACTCATCGACGACGATGGCCATGTGGTTGCGATTGGCGCGGAAGTCGCGCAACAGCATGTTGAGGCGCTTGGACTCGGGCACGAAGACGGCCGGCCGCAGCATCTCGCGCACATCGAAGCCGTCCTCCGTGTAGTAGCGCAGCACATCCTTGGCGAGGAGGATGCCGAGCACCTTGTCGCGCTCGCCCTCGAACACCGGGAAGCGCGAGTGCGCCGTCTCCAGCACGAAGGGGATGAAGGTCTCCGGCGCCTCTTCGATGTCGATCATGTCCATCTGCGCGCGCGGCACCATCACATCGCGGACCGCCATCTCCGACATGGCCAGCGCGCCCTCGATGATGGAGAGCGCATCGCTGTCGATGAGGTGCCGCTCGTAGGCCGAGTGGAGCAGTTCGATGAGCTGCTCGCGGTCCTCGGGCTCACGCAAAAGGAGCGCGCTGAGGCGGTCGAGCAGCCCCGGTTTATGACTGGGGTCGTCCATGCAATGTGATCAGCCCGCCTTCGGCACGACGCCAGCAGCGTCGCGATCGGCGTAAGGATCCGGGATACGCATGCGCCCGAGGATAGCGCGTTCCAGCGATTCCATCATTGCAGCCGATGCATCGTCCTCGTGGTCGTGGCCCTGAAGGTGCAGCAGGCCGTGGACCAGCAGATGCGCGTAGTGGTGGCGCAGCGGCTTGCCCTGCGCCTGCGCCTCGGCACGCACCACAGGGTCGCAGAGCACGATGTCGCCCTCGAACGGGTGGGCGTCCGCCTCGCTGTAGACGAAGGTCAGCACATTGGTGGCGTAGTCCTTGCCGCGGAAATCGCGGTTGAGCGCGCGGCCCTCGTCGGCGTCGAC
>DALYGT010000024.1:0-10232 GCA_031971375.1 Burkholderiales bacterium
GGCGCGAGACGGTATCGAGTAACTCCGCAGCGGGCACATCGGCCTCGTCGGCCAGCGCAGCCCATGCCGCCCTGCCGACACGCCTCGCATCGACCTCACCGCCGACCGGCAAGGCCAGCTCGCGTGGCGGGAAGCCCTCGGAACGCTCGAACGGCCACAGCGTGCGCAGCGCAAAGGCCGGCGCCACGCGCAGTGCGCCGCCGGCATCGACAAAGAACGCCAGATTGCCCGGATCCATGCTGCAACTGCCGGTGAGCACCTGCCAGACCACCCGCTGCAGCAGTTCGCGCGTCTCCGCCTGCGGGTCGGCAGCATGGCTGCGCAGCGCGCGCAGCAGGCCGGTGAGCCATGCTGCGCGGGTGGCTGCATCGGTCTGTGCGGGGTGCGGCGGCAGGCCGAGCAACTGCCAGCCGCTCACCATGTGGAGGCGGTGGATGCTGTTGCCGCGCGGTCGGCGCTGGCGATCGAAGCGCTGCACCAGCAGCACCGGCCCGCACTCGAGCTGCTCCAGCCCGACATTGGCGACCGGCAGCCCGCAACTGGCTGCCAGCCGGGTCATGAAGAGCTCGTTGGAGGAGAGGCTGCCGCAAGTGCGCTCGGTGCTGCCGATCTTGACCAGATGCGTGCTCGCCATGCGGTCGGCCACCACCAGGCTGCGACGCTCGTTGACGATATGCAGCGCCAATTTGTCGCGCGACCCGGGCGGCAGGGCATGCACCTTGTTGTCCCAGACCAGCAGGCTCTGTGTGTCGCGCCAGGCGATGCGCCGCGACAGCTCGTTGGCTGGCACCTCGCGCGGTGTGTCCACGCCGAAAGGGTCGCTCGGCAGCGGCTCGGCCGGTCGGCCGAAGCGCAGTGCCCCGCTGGTATCGAGGCCGCCGCCGGTGTTCAGGATGCCGAAGAGGTCCTCCGGCCGGCGTTGCAGGTCGGCAGTCAGACTGGCGAGCGGTCGTCCCGAAGGCAGCAAGCCGAGCAGGAAGTCTTGCAGCGCGGTGGCCTGATGCGCCGTATCCATGGCTGCGAGGCGATCTGCCGCGAGCAGCGGCGAGAGCGGGAAGTGGTCGCTGCGCGCCAGCCAAGCGGGGGCATAGTCGAAGCGCAGCGGGGCGCCGCCACGCGCAAAGTGCAGTGTGCCGACACGGTCGGCATCGGGGTCGGCGCCGCCATAGACTGCCAGCGAAAGGGTCGGGCTCGGGTCGCCTTGCCGCTCTGGGGCCATGCGATGCGTGTGCTGGTGAGGCGGGGCGGCGCGGTCGCCGTCAGCGCTTGTGGCTGGCGATGGTCGCCAGACCGCGCAGCACGAGATCGTCGACGCGGGTGAAGGGCACGGTGAGGTGCGCCGCGATGCGGTCGGCATCGCCCCCGGTGAGGATGACGCGCGGTGTGCTGCCGGTCGCCGCGACGCGCCGCGCGACGCGCTCCACCGCGCCGCAGAGCGCGTCGATCGCGCCGGTGGTGATGGCGTCTTCGGTGTTGGTCGGGAACGCCGAGAACTGACCGGTCTCGGCGGCGAGTGCGGTGCGTGCGCGCAGGCCGGCATCGAGTGCGCGCAGACCCGGCACGATGATGCCGCCGGCGAACTGGCCGTCGGCGCCCATCATGTCGACGGTGAGCGCGGTGCCGGCGCTGACGATGACACCTGGTACCAGGCCCAATGCATAGGCCCCGATCAGCGCCGCCCAGCGGTCGGCGCCGAGCTTGCCGGGTTCACCGTAGCCGTTGCGGACGCCGCATTCCTGTTGCCGCGCGACCACCCAGTCGATGTCGCCGTCGATGCGGTCGAGCGCGTCTTCCACTGCCTCGCGGATGTGCGGGCCTGCCACGCAGGCGACCAGCACGCGCTGGATGCCGGGCAGGCTACTCCAGACCTTGGGCAGGGTCGCGACATCGGCGTGTTCGACCACGCCGCGGGTGACGAGGCTGGGGCCATCGGCCAACGCCCATTTGATGCGTGTGTTGCCGGTATCGATGAGGAGGTTCATGGCAGTGACTTTACCGCAAGGTGGCAGATGCTTCTTGTGGCAGTGGAGGGGCGATCGGCGGTGCCGCCGTCCGCAGGCTCACATCCCCCGACAGGATGCGCTGGCGGCCGCCGGGCGTCTCGAGCAGCAGGGCGCCATCGGCGTCGATGCCGGCGACCACCCCTTGCAGGCGGCTGCCATCGGCATGCAGCACATCGACCGTGTGCAGGTGCCAGGCGTGCAGCGATTGCCAGTCATCGCGGAAGGCGGCAAAGCCCTCGGCCTCGAAACGGCGGATGGCGGCGGCGAGGTGGCGCAGCACACTGACCAGCACGGCGTGGCGGGTGATGCCGGTGGCGTTGTTTGCAGTCACGTCATGCCCGGTGGCATCGTCCAGTGCGGCGGCGGGTTGGCCGGTCTCGCCGGGCGCGCCGTGCACGTTGATGCCGATGCCGATCACCGCCGCGCTCGGCCCGAGTGCGTCGCCTTGCACGTCGACCAGGACGCCGCCGAGCTTGCGGTCGGGGCGCGGCGGTTGGTGCAGGAGCAGGTCATTGGGCCATTTGACCCGCACCGCATCGACGCCACAGGCCTGACAGGCACGCGCCACCGCCACCGCCACCGCGAGGCTCAGGCCGGCCAGCGCCTGCACACCGCCGGAGAAGCGCCACAGCAGAGAGAAGGTGAGCCCCTGCGCCGGCAGCGCCAGCCAGTGCCGGCCCTGACGGCCGCGCCCGGCGGTCTGCCATTCGGCGATGCGGACATGGCCGCTGGCAAGGGCGTCCGCCCGCGCGAGGAGGTCGCTGCTGGTGGAGAGGGTGTGATCGACCAGTTCGACCCGCAGTCCGTCGGCAGCGAGGTCGGCCGCCAGCGCCCCGGCATCGAGCAGGTCCAGCGGCTGCGGCAGGCGACAACCGCGGCCGCGCACGCGGTGGCATTCGACGCCGAGCGATTCCAGTGCGTCGAGCCGCTGGCAGACCGTGCTGCGCGACAGGCCCAGTGTGCGCGCGAGCTGCTCGCCGCCATGGAAGCGGCCATCGGCGAGCGCACGCAGCAGAGGGAAGGCGTCGGCGGGGTCCATGGCCGATTCTATGCGGAGGGTGCGACCGGTGGCAGCGACGGTTGTCGGCGATCGGTCAGATGGACACCCTCGCAGGTTGAGAAGACAGACCCCCTTGACAGGTGATTTCCATACAGTACTGTATATCCGTACAGCACCTTGTGAGCGCGCCATGTCCCTGCCCCCTCTCACTGCCCGTCAGCAGCAGATCCTCGACTTCATCCGCGCCTGCGTTGATGAGCGCGGCGCGCCGCCGACGCGTGCCGAGATCGCACAGCACCTCGGTTTCAGTTCGCTCAATGCCGCCGAGAGCCACCTGCAGGCGCTGGCCAAGAAAGGTGCGATCGGTCTGGAGCCGGGCCGCTCGCGCGGTATCCGTTTGCCCGAGGATCCGGGCTTGCCACTGGTCGGCCGCGTCGCTGCCGGCAGCCCCTTGCTGGCGGTCGAGCACATCGAGGGCCACTGGCGCGTCGACCCGGCGCACTTCCACCCACACGCCGATTACCTGCTCCGGGTGCGCGGTCAGAGCATGCGCGACGCCGGCATCCTCGACGGCGATCTGCTCGCGGTGCACCGTTGCCAGACCGCGCGCGAAGGCCAGACGGTGGTCGCCCGCGTCGATGACGAGGTGACGGTCAAGCTGTTCCATACGCGTGGCGACCGCATCGAACTGGTCGCCTGCAACCCCGACTTCGCGCCGATCGTGGTCGATCCCGCCCGCCAGACCTTTTGTATAGAGGGCATCGGCGTCGGTGTGCTGCGCGACCGCATCCAGTAAAGACCGCCAACTGAGACAGGGAGACTGCCATGGGTGCCTTTGACATCGAAGTCCTGCTGCAGGGCCTCTATCCCGCTGGAGACGGATCCAGTGGAAATGGCCTCGACGGGAACAACTCCGGTGCGATCAACCCCGGTAACGATGCTGCGGGTAGGCATGGCGTTGCCCGGGGTGACTCGGTCCGCCGGAATATGGTCCCACGTCATCCGGCCGTCTGGCGCCCTGGCGAGCGGCCTGCGGTGCCGGTGCGGGTGGTGCCCTGCGGTGTGCCGGAACTCGAGCGGCAACTCCCCGGCGGCGGCTGGCCGCTCGGCTGCATCACCGAGGTGATCAACAGGGGTGCCGGCATCGGTGAGGTGAGCCTTCTGCTGCCGGCCTTGGCCTGCCTGAGTCAGCAAGGCGAGACCGTGGCTTGGGTCGCGCCGCCTTTCATCCCTTATGCACCGGCCTTGCAGCAGGCTGGTATCGACATGGCCCAGATGCTCTGGGTCGATGCGCATGACGAAGCCGATGCGGTGTGGGCTGCCGAGCAGTCCTTGCGCTCGGGTAGCTGCGGCGCTGTGCTGGTCTGGCCCGGGCGCGCAGACAACACCGCGCTGCGCCGCCTACAGCTCGCCGCAGAGGCCGGCGGTGCATGGTGCGTGGTGATGCGCGACCGTGCCTCGGCCGGCGTGGCGAGTCCGGCCGCAGTGCGCGTCGAGGTCGATTCCGACGGCCGGCGACGGCAAGTGCGGCTGCTCAAGTGCCGTGGCGGTCATCACGGCCATGTCAGCCTCGCTGCGTGAGGCGCCGGGTGCCTGGCTCGCCATCGCGCTACCTCACGGCGAGGATGCGCGGGGCCTCGCCCTTTGGGCGATGCGCTACAGCCCCCTGGTCAGTCTTTGCACACACACGCGTCTGGGTCGCGTCGGCGTGGTGGTCGAAGTGGCTGGCAGCGCGCACCTGTTCGGCGGACTCGATCGCCTTCTCGAGGATGCGCAGTCACGGCTTGTCGAGCGCTCACCCGATGCGGTCTGTGCCGGTGCGCCGACTGCAGCAGGGGCCTGGGCGCTGGCTTGTTGCAAGGTCGGCGCGTGGGTCGAAGCCGGGCAGTGGCGCGCTTGCCTGGAGGCCTTGCCTTTGACTGCACTGGACCTGCCGGACGAGGACCATACCTTGCTCACGCAGGTCGGCCTGCGCACAGTAGGCGGATGCATGGCGCTGCCGCGTGGCGATCTTGATCGCCGCTGCCGTTTGCCCGTCACCGTGCAGCTTGACCATCTGTCTGGCGGCGCGCCCGAGCCGCGTCACTGGTTCATCCCGCCAGCGAGCTATGACCGCACTGCCGAGTTGCTGCACGAGACGTGGCACGCCGATGCCCTCTTGTTTGCCGGCCGGCGTCTGCTTGCCGAACTCGAGGGCCTGCTGCGCGGTTCGGGGCGGGCCGTGCAACGCATGCGCTTCGTCCTTGGCCACGCGCCGGGTGCGTCCGATACGGTGTTCGAACTCGCGCTGACGCGCCCTCTGCAGGACCTCACCCCGGTCGGCGCGCTGTTGCGCGAACGGCTCTCCCGTTTGCGGCTGCCTTCTCCAGTGCGGCGTGTAGGGTTGGCGGCGACTCCGCTCGACGCGTGGCAGCCACGAACGCCGGAATTGTGGCCGGGCGCGGAGGACGCCGCATTGCAGCGCGGCGCATTGCTCGACCGCTTGCGCGCCCGGCTTGGCAGCGAGTGTGTTCGCACCCTGGAACCAGTGTCCGACCATCGGCCGGAGTTGGGATGGCGAGGTGCGGTCATGGCGAATGGTGACGACCGGTCCGGGGTGGCTTCTGCGAACGGTGATCCCGTCGACGCCCGACGCCCACCTGTGGCGAGACGACGCGGCACGACAGCGCCGGCCTGCCGCGGTCTGCGCCCGCTCTGGTTGCTGGCAGAGCCCACGCCACTGGCCGACGTCCCTGGCGACTGGCGGGAGGAGCGTGGTCCGGAACGTGTCGAATCGGGCTGGTGGCAGAGCCCCGCTGCCCGAGATTATTACGTGCTCAAGGACGGCAAGGGACGGCGACTCTGGGCATACCGGACATCGACCGGAGGGTGGTTCGCGCAGGGGTGGTTCGCCTGAGGGACGGCTGCCGGACGACCGCTGTGCTCAGCGCGCCAGTGCGTCCAGCAACCTCCCGTGTATCCCGTCGAAGCCGCCGTTACTCATCACCAGCACCGTGTCGCCCTCGCGCGCTTCTGAGGCGATCGCCGCGACCAGCGAGCCGAGATCGTCGGTCGCGGTGAGACGGCCGCCGAGCGGTGACAACGCACCGGCAGCGTCCCATCCTAGGCCACGCGTGTAGCAGAACACCGCTTCGGCATCGCTCAGGCTGGCGGCCAATTCGTTTTTCCAGACACCTTGCTTCATGGTGTTGGAGCGGGGCTCAAGCACAGCCAGCACCCGTCCGTGGCCGACGCGTTCACGCAACGCTGCGAGCGTCTCGACGATCGCTGTGGGGTGGTGCGCGAAGTCGTCGATCACGGTGACGCCGCGCACGGTGCCGCGCACCTCGAGGCGACGCTTGACGTTGCGGAAGCGCGACAGGGCGTCCACGGCGGTTTCTGGCGCAACACCGGCGTGTCGGGCGGCAGCGATGGCGGCGAGCGCGTTCATGCGGTTGTGGCTGCCGAGGATGTCCCAGCGCAGCGACGCGATGTCCTGGCCAGCGTTGCGTACTCGCCACGACACAGGGTTGGCAACGGTGCGATCCGGTGCACCATTTGCAACGCTCTCGCCGGCTGCCGGTACTTGGTCCGCGTCAGCGTCACGCGCATCCGCGACGCAGTCCCAGCCATCGTCACACCCGAAGCGCTCGACCGGCGTCCAGCACCCGCGTGCGAGTGTTGCCGCAAGGTTCTCATCCCGGCCATTCACCACCAGCAGGCCACTCCCAGGCACGGTCCGCACCAGATGGTGGAACTGCGTCTGGATGGCGTTGAGGTCGGCAAAGATGTCGGCGTGATCGAACTCAAGGTTGTTGAGGATGGCCGTACGCGGCCGGTAGTGGACGAACTTGCTGCGCTTGTCGAAGAACGCGGTGTCGTATTCGTCGGCCTCGATGACGAAGAAAGGGCTCTGAGTCAGTCGCGCCGAGACGCCGAAGTTCTCCGGCACACCGCCGATCAGGAAGCCAGGGTCGAGGCCGGCGTCCTCCAAGATCCAGGTCAGCATCGAGGTGGTGGTGGTCTTGCCGTGGGTGCCGGCGACAGCGAGCACCCACTTGTCGCGCAGTACCGTCTCGGCCAGCCACTGTGGTCCGGACACATAGGGCAGACCCCGGTCGAGAATCGCTTCCATCAGCGGGTTGCCGCGACTGACCACGTTGCCGATGACGTACATGTCAGCGCGCGGCTCAAGCTGCGCCGGGTCCCAGCCCTGGGTGAGGGTGATACCCAGTTGCTCGAGTTGGGTGCTCATCGGCGGATACACGTTGGCGTCGCAGCCGGTGACTCTGTGCCCCGCCTGCTTGGCGATGGCGGCGATGCCGCCCATGAAGGTGCCGCAGATGCCGAGGATGTGGATGTGCATGCTCAGGAGAAGGGGTTGTGCGTGGCCATGCCGATGGCGGCGAAGTCTGCCGTATTCCGCGTGACAATGGTCAGGCCGTGCAGACCGGCGATGGCGGCAATCTGCGCATCGACCGGGTGGCCAGGGTCTGCCGCCATGAACGCACCCCACGCCTCGGCGCAATCGCGGTCGAAGTCGAGGATGCGATGGGCGTAGCCCGACACTAGTTGCTGCAGCCAGTCCTCAAGGATGCGGGCTTGTGCCGCATCACCACGGCGGCGGATACGCTCGACACCACAACGGATCTCGCCAACGACTTGTACGGGCAGATAACAGTCGAGCGGATCGGCGGACCCCAGGAAGGCGAGCACTCCCCGGTCGGCGCGACCACGCTTGCGCGCCTCGGAGAGCACGTTGGTGTCAAGCAGCCAGCCGCTCATGCATCGCCGCCGCCAGTGGCAGCGCTTGAAGCCCGCGCGAAATCCTCGTCAAGACCGACATCGGGCATGGTGCGCAGGAAATCGGTGAGGGAGAGGCGTTGCGGCCCTTGAAGGGCCTCACGAAGGATCTCGCGGTGCTCGGCTTCGGCGCTGCGGCCATGGTCGGCGGCGCGCTGTTTGAGGGCGCGAGCAAGCGATTCATCGATGTTGCGAACGATCAGGTTGGTGGCCACGATAGGGCTCCTGAGTGATAGCGTTGCAAGCATTTTGCGCCTCCTTGAAGATGATTGCAACGCTATCGTCTATGGCAGCGCTGCGAAACGTGCGGAAGCCCAGAATGCCTCGCGCTGCCCGTCCGCGCATCGTACAAATGATCGATCTGGCGGACGGGTTCGCACCGCGTGTCAGTGCTTGTGCATGTGCTCATGCCCTTCGTGGCCGGCCGGGACACGCGCGCGTACCTTGATCGTCGTCTTGATCAAGCCAGCTTTGTCGAAGCGCAGCTCGAGCGGCACCTCCTGCCCTTCGGCAAGCGGCGCCTTGAGCCCTATGAGCATCAGGTGCATGCCGCCGGGCTCGAGCGCCACCGAGCCCTTGCTGGGGACATCGATGGCTTCGAGCTTGCGCATCTTCATCACGCCGCCGGCCATGCTCATCGAGTGCATCTCGACGGTCTGCGAGCAGGTGCAGCTCACGCTGACGAGGCGGTCGGCAGCACCGCTGTTGGTAACGGTGAAGAACCCTGCACCGACCGGCTGGGCGGTCGACGTGGCGTGCGCGTAGGCGTCGCGCACCTCGAGCGGGCCGGCGAGGGCGACAAGCGGGGTGGTCAAGGAAAAAGCGGCTACAAACGCTGCGATGCGACGGGACATGCGAATCTCCTGGGGGTTGAGGTTCTGTTGCGGCACAGCCTGATGATGATCATCAATGCGCATGCGAATGCTCTTGCACGGGGGTTTCGGACGGCGCTGGGGGATACCTCTGATCATGGCTGTGGTGACCTGGACCGCCGTCGCCGCTGCCATGACCGCCCTCACCCGCTTGATGCACCGGCAGCACGTCGAGGGTGGGGGCGGGGAAGGCCGGCTTGGCTTCGCCCTCCACCTCGACCGCGGACCAATCGTTGGACCCCGACTCGCAGGTCTGCAACACACGAAAGTGCAGCCGACCCGGCTTGGCAAGGAACAGCATCATGCCGAACTCGTCGAACTGCTCGTCAGGCAGCGGCCCGCCGGTCCACACCACGCGCCGGATGCCCTCGGTCTTCTGCTTGCCGTGGACCATCGCCGGTTCCGCCAGTGGGCCGGTCTCGTAGCTCAGCGTCCAGCCGGCTTTGGGTTGAGGCCGCGCCACGGGCACGCTGTCTGGGATATCGACCTGCACGCGCACGGTCGGGGAGCCCTGGCAGCCATGACCGATGGCGAACTGCGCGCGGGAGTAGCTGCCTGCCGGTGCGACCTTTTGCGCCAGCACGACATGGGCAGACGCTGCCGGACTGAAGGCTGACGGGGCCAACAGACCGGCGAACAGCAAGCGCCAAACCGGGCGCGATACCGGTGTGACGAGCGGGGGACGTCTGGCCTCGGCAATGCGGCTGACGGACAGCGAGTGGATGTGCATGGCAGTCTCCATCAAGGCTTGGGGCGGTATTCGAGGCCGGCGTAAACGGCGATGCCGTCTCCCGGGAGGAACTGTGCCGGGCTTGCCCCGGGTGCAGTGGCGTCGCGGATCACGCCGGTGGTCGCGCTATAGACCTTGTCGAGCAGGTTGCGTCCTTCGATGAACCAGCCCCAGCCGTCGGGCTGCCTCTGGCCGACCCGCAGGTTGACGATGGCATAGCCCGGTGCTTTGAGTATGTTGGCCATGTCGACCCAGGTGCGCGTCGCAGCCTGAACGGCCGGCGCGATGTACAGCCCGTTCGGACCATTCCAGCGCAGCTCGCTGGTCGCAAACGCATCCGGCAGGCCAGCCAGCGTGTTGTCGCGGTAGCGTCGGTCGCTGTCAAAACGGAAGTCCTGCAAAGTCGCCGCGCCCGACCACTGCCAATCGCCGCGGCTGATGCGCCAGCCGGTCTCGATGCCCTGATGGATGGTCGCGTCGGCGTTGACGGTCGCTGAAGCACCGTTGGGCAGGGTCAGCTGCAGCAGCTCGTTGCGCAGTGCGGCGCGGTAGACGGCGACATCCCAGCCGACGTTGTATCCGCCGACCTGAGCGCTGCCGCGCGAGCCGACCTCGAGCGTCTGCCCACGCTGCGCGCGGTTGGCGAGCAGCTCGCCGGCAAAGGCGTTGCCGGCCTCGGACAGGCTCGGCGCCTCGAAGCTCCCCGACCAGTTGGCGAACAGATCGGCACCCGGCGCGAAGGCATAGCGCACCCCGACGCGCGGCAGCCAGCGGTCGTAGGTGCCCGAGATGCTGTCGTCGCAGGGCGCTGCCGGGTTCGACGCGACCGCGCAGTTGGGCTCGTT
>DALYGT010000025.1:0-2268 GCA_031971375.1 Burkholderiales bacterium
TGGCCGACGACGGCAAGTTCGTGTCCCGCGTACCGGAATTCGGCGGCATGGGCATCTGGGAGGCGCAGAAGCTCATCATCGAGCGCCTGCAGGCCAATGGCGCGTTGTTCGCGTCGAAGCGGCTGCAGCACAGTTACCCGCACTGCTGGCGGCACAAGACGCCGGTCATCTTCCGCGCCACGCACCAGTGGTTCGTGGCGATGGACAAGGTGGTGGAAGAGGCCGCCGCCGCGTGGGATCCTCTCGCTCCTGCTCGCTCCGCTCAAAAGTCGCAGCGAGGACCCACCGCACCGTCGGCCTCGTTGAGGGACCGTGCGCGAGCAGCCGTCGCCGCGACCGAGTTCTTCCCCGCCTGGGGCCGTGCGCGCCTCGAGGCGATGATCGGCAACCGCCCCGACTGGTGCGTCTCGCGCCAGCGCAACTGGGGCGTGCCGCTGACACTGTTCCTGCACCGTGAGACCGGCGAGCCGCACCCGCGCTCGGCCGAGCTGCTCGAACAAGTGGCGCAACGCATCGAGAAATCCGGCATCGAGGCCTGGTTCTCGCTCGATGCCGCCGAGCTGCTCGGCGACGAGGCCAAGACCTACCGCAAAGCGCCCGACACGCTGGATGTGTGGTTCGACTCTGGCGCGACGCACTTTGCCGTGCTGCGCGCCCGCGACGACCTCGGCTACCCGGCCGACCTCTACCTCGAGGGCTCCGACCAGCACCGCGGCTGGTTCCAGTCGAGCCTGCTGACCGGCTGCGCCATCGACGGCCG
Source organism: Burkholderiales bacterium (assembly GCA_031971375.1). GTDB lineage: Bacteria > Pseudomonadota > Gammaproteobacteria > Burkholderiales > UBA3065 > UBA3065. The sequence continues at coordinate 761 of DALYGT010000025.1, forward strand.
CGCGCCGTACAAAGCCCTGCTCACCCATGGCTTTGTGGTCGACGGCAAGGGCATGAAGATGTCCAAGTCGAAGGGCAACGTCGTCGCGCCGCAGAAGGTGATGGACACCTACGGCGCCGACATCCTGCGCCTCTGGGTCGCCGCCACCGATTATTCGGGCGAGCTCAGCATCAGCGACGAGATCATCAAGCGCGTCGTCGAGGCCTATCGGCGCATGCGCAACACGCTGCGCTTCCTGCTCGCCAATACCGCCGACTTCGATCCGGCGCGCGATGCCGTGCCGTTGCAACAACTGGTCGAGATCGACCGCTACGGCCTGCACCTGGTCGCGCAGCTGCAGCAGGACTGCGCGGCGCACTACGCCGAGTACGACTTCCACCGCATCGCCCAGCGCCTGCAGACCTTCTGCTCGGAGGACCTCGGCGCGTTCTGGCTCGACATCCTCAAGGACCGTCTCTACACCACGACCACCGATGGTCTGCCCCGCCGCTCGGCGCAGACTGCGCTGTGGCACACCGCGCGCGTGCTTGCGGGCCTGATGCTGCCGGTGATGCCGTTCACCGCCGAGGAGGTCTGGGAGACGTTGATCGGCGAGCCGCACGGCTCGCTGATGCTGCACACCTGGGACGAACTGGCCGCCGATCTGCCGCGCGACGATGCGCTCGCCGCCAAGTGGGCCGAGATCCGCGCGGTGCGCGCAGAGGTGCAGAAGGTGCTCGAGCAACTGCGCAGCGCCGGCGACATCGGCGCCTCGCTGCAGGCTGAGGTGCACATCGACGCACCAGCAGAGGTGCATGAGGCGCTGGCCAGCCTCGGCGGCGAACTCAAGTACGCGCTGATCACCTCGCAGGCGAGTCTGGGACGTATCGACGGTGCGCTGGGCATCCGCGCCAGGCCGTCCACCGCGAGCAAGTGCGGGCGTTGCTGGCACTACAGCGACACGGTCGGCAGCGTGGCCGAGCAACCGGATGTCTGCGCACGCTGCGCCGGGCATCTGGGGGGCGTGACCGAGGTCCGCACACTTGTCTGACGCTTCGGGTCCGTTTGCCAGGCTCGGCCCCGGCCGCTATCTGCTGCTGGCGCTGGCAGTAGTCGTCGCCGACCAGTGGAGCAAAGCGTTGGTGCTGGCCACCCTCGCGCCGGGTGACGCACGTGCCTACACGCCCTTCTTCGATCTGGTACTGGCCTTCAACCGCGGCGCCGCGTTCAGCCTGCTCGCCGACCAGCCCGGCTGGCAGAACGCCTTCTTCATCGTATTGGCGCTCGGCGTCAGCGGGCTGATTGTGTGGATGCTCGGCCGCCACCGCCAGGCCACGCTGTTCTGCACGGCCCTCGGCCTGATCCTCGGCGGGGCTGTGGGCAACCTCATCGACCGCCTGCAGATCGGTGCCGTGGTCGACTTCCTCTCCTTCCATGCCGGCGGCTGGTATTGGCCGGCGTTCAATGTCGCCGACAGCGCGATCACGGTCGGTGCCGTGCTGGTCATCTTCGACAGCCTGCGCAGGCCG
>DALYGT010000025.1:2368-10232 GCA_031971375.1 Burkholderiales bacterium
CAGCGCGATCACGGTCGGTGCCGTGCTGGTCATCTTCGACAGCCTGCGCAGGCCGCGCGCGGATAGCAGCTGAGCGTTGCTTGCGCGCCGCCCCCCAAAAGTCTCAGGGTGACGGAACCACACGGCGACCGGATCGCAGCAGCGCTGTGTCAGCAAAGGCTGACAGTTCCGCCCTAACGCGCGACAATCGGCGCTGATGCCGGCAGCGCGCGTCGCGCTCGGCTACCCAGCATACCCGATGAGGCCCCGATGAAAGTCCTGCTCGCCAACCCCCGCGGCTTCTGCGCCGGCGTCGACCGCGCCATCGAGATCGTCGAGCGCGCCCTCGCCCTCCACGGCAAGCCGGTCTATGTGCGACACGAGGTGGTGCACAACCGCTACGTGGTCGACGATCTGCGCGCCAAGGGTGCGGTCTTCATTGAGGACCTCGCCGAGGTGCCGGCCGGTGCGGTGCTGGTCTTCTCGGCGCACGGCGTGTCGCTGGCAGTGCGCGAGGAGGCCACCCGCCGCGGCTTCCAGGTGTTCGACGCGACCTGCCCGCTGGTCACCAAGGTGCACGTGGAGGTCGGCCGTCTGCGCACCAAGCAGCAGGAGGTCATCATGATCGGCCACGCCGGTCACCCCGAGGTCGAAGGCACCATGGGTCAGAGCAGCGGCGGCATGCACCTGGTCGAGACGGTCGAGGACGTCGCCAAGGTGCCGGTGGCCGACCCGGACAATCTCGCCTACGTCACCCAGACCACGCTGTCGGTCGACGACGCGCAGACCGTTGTCAACGCGCTGCGGGCGCGCTTCCCCAGGATCGTCGGGCCGAAGAAGGACGACATCTGCTATGCCACGCAGAACCGCCAGGACGCGGTCAAATCTCTGGCGCCGCGCTGCGACCTGGTGCTGGTGGTCGGCTCGAAGAACAGCAGCAACTCCAACCGTCTGTGCGAGGTCTCGCGCGACGTCGGCACGCCGGCGCGGCTGATCGATGGCGCCACCGACATCGACCCGGCGTGGCTCGAGGGCGTGCGGACGGTCGGCGTTACCGCCGGCGCATCGGCGCCCGAGTTGCTGGTCCAGGAGGTGCTGGCCAAGCTGCGCGAGTTCGGCGCCTGCGACATCGAGGACATGGCCGGCGTCGAGGAGGATGTGGTATTCCCCATCCCCAAGACCTTGGACAAAGCACCCGCCTGATCGACGGCTACTGGGTGAACAGCTTGAGCGGGTTCGACGTCGTCGGCACCCGACTGTCCTTCTGCTGCATCACCCGGACGATGTCCGCCGCCGTGCGCATGCCGGTCGCCGCCTGGCAGAAGTAGCGTTCGTACAAGGTCACGTGCTGACCGTTGATGCGGTCGACACGGATCTGCTGCCACTGCGGCTCCTTGGCGGCGTACCACTTGCCCTCGCTCGTGCCCCATGCGTAGGTCTTGAGCTCCGCCGAGCTGCAACGCATGCCCTCGTAGCTGACATTGCGCACGCCGCTCGGCGATTCGATGATGAGCGCATAGCGGATGGTGCGGTCTTCGGTGATGAGCAGTGACTCGCGGTCGATGTAGAAACGGTTCTTGCTGACTGCAGTGGTCTCGAACGGGATCCAGGTGTCGCGATCGACCGGGTAGGCAGGCAGCATCACCTCGGCTTCCTGCCCCGGCTTCTTCTCCGGCTCGACGTAGCGCGACGGCGCGGCCTGCGGGTTGAGCGGGTTGTCGATGGCGCCGGCGGCGAGCGGGCAGAGCACGGCCGTGGCGCAGAGGACCAGCCGCGCTGTCACCGATGCGAGCCCCGCTGCGGAGACCGGTTGCCAAGCACGCGGCATGCCACGCGGCGCAAGAACCCTCATGACGGCCCCACCGTGCGCTCGTGCTGCGTGCGGACCTCGTACCGACCACCACGGCCATTGCCGGGACGCGGTGCCGTCCCCGGCAGCAGGGGCAACAACTCGCTGAGCGCCATGCGGTAGACCTCGCGTTTGAACTCGATCACGGCATCCACCGGCGACCAGTAGTCGCTCCAGCGCCAGGCATCGAACTCGGGTTTCTCGCTGGCGCGCAGGCAGACATCGTTGTCCCGACCCACCAGGTGCAGCAGGTACCAGATCTGCTTCTGGCCGCGGTAGTTGCTGCGGCTTTCGCGGCGCAGCCACTGGTCTGGCACATCGTAGCGGAGCCACTCGCGGGTGCGGCCGAGGATGCGCACATGCTCCGGCATGAGCCCCACCTCTTCGTGGAGCTCGCGATACATCGCCTGTTCCGGCGACTCGCCACGCTTGATGCCACCCTGTGGGAACTGCCAGGAGTGCTGTCGCACACGCTTGCCCCAGAACACTTGGCCCCTGGCGTTGCACAGGATGATCCCGACGTTGGCGCGGTATCCATCCCGATCGATCATTTTCACTGCGGGCATCGGCCCTTGCGGGTGACGCCGAATCTTTTGTCTGAAGATGTTTCTACCACATCTGGCAGCGGGCGCAAGCGTGGTCTTGCGCGGATGCCACACCAAACCATGCCGCTAGGGCATCAGGCGCCGCGTGTCGTGGGGGTTGAGGCGCTTCATGTCATCGAGGAACTCGCCAAAAGGCAGCCCGAGCCGCGCCTGCCATTCCTCCGCAGCGGTGCGAAGCCGGCCCCACTCGAGCGGCGCCGGCGGAGCGGCAAAGCCCATGCACAGCACGTTGGTCTTGAAGCCCGCCGGCAACAGCAGCAGGCGCCCCGGGAAGACCCGCCGCAGGCGGTCGAGCTGCGCCTCGTAGGTGCGGGCAGTGCTCCAGATGTTGGCGATGAGCACGCCGCCCGGCGAGAGCCGCGCTGCACATTGGGCGTAGAAGTCCTCGGTGGTGAGGCCATCGGACTGCTGCGAACCGTCGAAGCCGTCGAGCAGGATCCAGTCCTGCGGCACACTCTCGCGACGCAAGGCCTCGGCGCCGTCACCGATCAGGATGCTCAGGCGCTCATCCTCGGGCGGCAGCATGAACTGTGTGCGCGCCACGGGCACCACGCGCGGGTCGAGTTCGACCACGGTCTGGCTGACCTCGGGCATGTAGTGATGGATGAACTTGGGGATCGAGCCGCCGCCCAGCCCGACGATGAACACTCGGCGCGGCACTGGCGCGAACAGCAGCGGCGCGAACACGCAGCGGCTGTAGACGAGCTCGAGGTCGTAGGGACGGTCGACGCGCATTGCGCTCTGGATGTCGGTCGAGCCGACGTGCAGGTAGCGCACGCCGTCGCGCTCGCTCACCTCGATGCCCTGCCCGCCTCCGCGCAGGCGACCAAAACGCCCCATCCTGTCCTCGTTCGTGGCCGGAGCGCATCGGCCCGCCGCCGGTTCTCGCGCAGCGGCGATCGGCCACCACGCAGGACCCGACGGAAGACTGTGAGCCCCCACAGCAAAGCTGCATAAAATACGCGCTTTTGCTCAGGCCCGCCGACCATGCGCTCCAGCCAGCTGTTCATCACCACCCTCAAGGAAGCGCCCAACGAGGCCGAACTCATCTCGCACCGGCTGATGCTGCGCGCCGGCCTGATCCGCCGCCTTGGCTCCGGCCTCTACACCTGGATGCCGCTGGGCCTGCGCGTGCTGCGCAAGGTCGAGGCAGTGGTCCGCGAGGAGATGGACCGTGCCGGCGCCAACGAACTGCTGATGCCCGCCGTGCAACCCGCCGAGCTGTGGCAGGAGTCCGGCCGCTGGGCGGTGTTCGGCCCGCAGATGCTCAAGATCAAGGACCGCCACGAGCGCGACTTCTGCTTCGGGCCCACCCACGAGGAGGTGATCACCGACCTGGTCCGGCGCGAGGTCAAGAGCTACCGCCAGCTGCCGCTCAACCTGTACCAGATCCAGACCAAGTTCCGCGACGAGATCCGGCCGCGCTTCGGCGTGATGCGCGCGCGCGAGTTCCTGATGAAGGATGCGTACTCCTTCCACACCAGCCGCGCCTGCCTGGAGCAGACCTATGCGGTGATGCACGCCACCTACACGCGCATCTTCGAGCGGCTGGGGCTGCGCTTCCGCGCCGTGGCGGCCGACACCGGCGCCATCGGCGGCTCCGGCTCGCACGAGTTCCATGTGCTCGCCGACAGTGGTGAGGACGCCATCGCCTGGTGCCCGCAATCGGACTACGCCGCCAATGTCGAGCTGGCCGAGGCGGTGGCGCCGACCGCGCCCCGCTCTGCGCCCGCGGCCGCCATGGACAAGGTCGCGACGCCGAAGATGCATTCGATCGAGGAGGTGTCTGCCGGCCTCGGCGTGCCCGCCTCACGCATCGTCAAGACCCTGCTGATGGTCGACGAGGCCGGCACTACGGTCGCGCTGCTGGTGCGCGGCGACCACACCCTCAACGAGGTCAAGGCCAGCAAGCTCGGTGGCGTCACCGGCGCGCTGCGCTTTGCCAACGAGGCCGAGGTCCGCGCTGCGGCCGGTTGTGGCGCCGGCTCGATCGGTCCGGTGGGCCTCGAGGCGCGCGTGGTCGCCGACCGCTCGGTCGCGGCGATGGCCGACTGGGTCTGCGGCGCCAACGAGGACGGTTTCCACCTGACCGCCGTCAACTGGGGCCGTGACCTGCCGGAGCCGGAGGTGGCCGACATCCGCAACGCCGAGGCCGGTGACGCCTCCCCAGACGGCAAGGGTGTGCTGGAGATCGCGCGCGGCATCGAGGTCGGGCACATCTTCCAGCTCGGCAACAAATATTCCAGCGCGATGGGCGCCACCTATCTGGACGAATCCGGCCAGTCGCAGGTCATGGAGATGGGCTGCTACGGCATCGGCGTGAGCCGCATCGTCGCCGCCGCCATCGAGCAGAACCACGACGAACGGGGAATCATCTTCCCGACGGCGATGGCGCCGTTCCAGGTGGTGGTGGTGGCGCTGGGTCTGGCCAAGAGCGCCGCGGTCAAGGAGACAGCCGAGCGCCTCTACGCCGAACTGCAAGCGGCCGGCGTCGACGTGCTGTTCGAGGACCGCGACGAGCGCCCCGGCGTGATGTTCGCCGACATGGAGCTGATCGGCATCCCGCACCGCATCACCGTCGGCGACCGTGCTCTTGCGTCTGGCGAGGTCGAGTACAAGTGCCGCCGCAGCGGCGAGGGCAGCAACTGGCCGGTGGCAGAAGCACTCGAGCGGACACTGGCCGCCCTGAAAGTCTGAGTCCTGACAAGGGGCTCTGAGTCTGAACGACGCGGCCTGAGGCAGCCAAGCCCCGACCACCCACGCCTGTCAAAGCGTTCCGGCTGCGACCAGACGCGCCTTGACCCACTGCGTCAGCGCAAAGTAGGCCGGCAGCAGCACCGCCATGGCCAGCCAGTAGCCGCCCGGCAACGGCGCCAGTCCGAAACTCGCGCCCAGCGGCGTCCACGGCAGCAGCACAGCAAAGCCGCAGACGCCGAGGGTGGTGGCGAGCAGGGCCGGGCTCGGCGCGCTCTCGACGAAGGGCACGCGCGAGGTGCGCAGCACGTGGACGATGAGCGTCTGCGACAGCAAGGACTCGACGAACCAGCCGGTCTGGAAAAGGGCCGCATCGGCCGGCGCGGTGGCGCCCAGCACGAACCACATCAGGCCGAAGGTGGCGTAGTCGAACAGTGAACTCACCGGGCCGATAAAGACCATGGTGCGGGCGATGCCGCCGATGTCCCAGCCGCGCGGCCGGGCCAGGTACTCATCATCGACTCTGTCGGTCGGCACCGAGGTCTGCGAGAAGTCGTAGAGCAGGTTGTTGAGAAGCACCTGCACCGGCGCCATGGGCAGGAAGGGCAGCAGTGCGCTGGCGCCGAGCATGCTGAACATGTTGCCGAAGTTGCTGCTGGCCGACATGCGGATGTATTTCATCAGGTTGGCGAACACGCGCCGCCCCTCGATCACGCCCTCGTGCAGCACCATCAGGCTTTTCTCGAGCAGGATGATGTCGGCCGACTCGCGCGCGATGTCGACCGCCGAATCGACCGAGATGCTGAGGTCGGCGGCGCGCAGGCCGGGCCCGTCGTTGATGCCATCGCCCATGTAGCCGACCACCCGCCCGCGCGACTGCAGCGCCCGGATCACCCGCGACTTCTGGTCCGGCGTCATCTTGGCGAAGACGGCCGTGGCCTCGGCAAGCTCCGCCAGCGCCGCCTCGTCGAGGGCGTCTGTCTCGTGGCCCAGCACGATGCGCTCGACCGGCAGGCCGACGTCGTGGCAGATCTTGCGCGTGACGCGATCGTTGTCGCCGGTGAGGATCTTGACCGCCACACCCGACTCGCGCAGCGCGGCGATGGCCGGCCCGGCAGACTCCTTGGGCGGGTCGAGGAAGGCGACGTAGCCGAGCAGGGTCAGGCCCGCCTCGTCGGCCACCACGTATTCGCGGGGTGCCGACGGCTCCTCGCGGATGGCCACCGCGATGACGCGGAAGCCCTCGGCGTTGAGGCCGGCCACCACGCCGTCCAGGCGCTGGCGGTGCGACTCGTCGAGCGGGACCAGGTCGCTGCCCACCTGAGCGACGCTGCAGCAGGCGAACACCTCCTCCACCGCGCCTGTGCAGATCAGGATGTGGCTGCACCTGCCCGACTCCGGCGAGGCCTCCTTCACCCGATTCTCTGGCCTCGACTCGGCTGTCTCCCCGACGCGCTTCTCAGCCCTTTTCTCAACGACAACCGACATGCGCCGCCGCTCAAAGTCGAAGGGGATCTCATCGACGCGGCGATAGCTGCTCATGCCGTGCAGCCGCTCGTGCACCTCCACGTGGCGCAACACCGCCTCGTCGAGCAGGTTGTGCATGCCCGACTGGTAGTGGCTATTGAGGTAGGCGTATTCGAGCACGCGCAGGTCCGGGTCGCCGTTGACGTCGACGTGCCGCTCGAGGATCACGCAGTCCTGCGTCAGGGTGCCGGTCTTGTCGGTGCACAGCACGTCCATGGCGCCCATGTTCTGCACCGCCGTCAGCCGCTTGACGATGACCTTGCGCCGCGCCATCGCCAGCGCGCCCTTGGCGAGGTTGATGGTGGCGAGCATCGGCAGCATCTCCGGCGTGAGGCCGACCGCGACGGCGATCGCGAACAGCGCCGCCTCGAACCAGTCGCCGCGCACCAGCCCATTGGTGAGGAAGACCGCGGGCACCATCACCGCCATAAAGCGCAGCATCAGCGTGGTGAAGTGTTGCAGGCCGAGGTCGAAGGCGGTCCGCCGTGTGCCGCGGGTGGTCTCCTCGGCGATGTGGCCAAAGAATGTCGCGGGACCGGTGCGCAGCACCAGACCGTGAGCGGTTCCTGACACCACGTGGCTGCCCATGAAGCACAGGTTGCCCAGATCGAAGGCGCTGTCCGCATCGGCGGGCGGGGCGCCATGGTGCTTCTCCGCCGGCAGTGACTCGCCGCTCAGCGTGGACTGGTCGACAAACAGATCCTTGCCCTCTAGGAGGCGCAGGTCGGCGGGTATGAGGTCCCCCACCGCCAGCAGGACGATGTCGCCGGGCACCACCTGCGTAACCTCGACCTCGACCGACTGCCCATCACGCAGCACCAGCGCGCGGGTGCTGACCATACGCTTGAGCTTCTCCGCGGCCCTGCTGGAGCGCCGCTCCTGCACAAAACTCAAGACCGTCGAGAGCACCACCATGGCGAGGATGACCACAGCGCCACGCGCCTCACCGGTCAGCCAAGACACGCTCGCCAGCGCCATCAGCAGCAAGGAGAGCGGGCTGCAGAGCATGCGCAGCAGTTGCAGCGCTGCCGGCAGACGCGCGGCTGGCCGTACTGCGTTGGGCCCGAAGCGGTGCAGACGCTCTGCCGCCTCGTCTGCAGTCAGCCCGGTGTCGCGGCTCTCGAGCTCGGTGAGGAGGCGCGCGGGGTCTACCGTGGCAAGCGCCCGCAAGGCCTCGGAGGGACCTGGCACCGCACGACGTGCCGCGTCG
>DALYGT010000026.1:0-10052 GCA_031971375.1 Burkholderiales bacterium
GCGACCTCTGGCAGCGGGTTCGTGCTCGGCGCGGTCCAGGGCCCGGGCAACGTAGGCACCGCCATCCGCAGCGCTTTGGCGAGCGGCTTCGCTCAGGTCTGGCTTGGTCCGGGCTGCGCCGATGCCTGGTCGTGGAAGGTACTGCGCGGCGCACAGGGTGCCCACGCGGCGCTGCCGGTCTGCCAGGGCATCGACCTCGACGCTGCGCTCGCCGCGTTCACGGGCCGCGTCGTGGCGCTGGTGCCGCGCGATGGTGTGCCGCTGTTTGCGGCTGAACTGGGCGGCGATGTCGCGTTGCTGCTGGGCGGGGAGGGGGGCGGGTTAGCCGAGCGGCTGATCGCTTCCTCCGACCTTCGCGTCACCATCCCCATGCCTGGTCCTGCCGAGTCGCTCAACGTCGCGGTGGCCGCAGCCATCGCGATGTACGAGCGCCTGCGTCAGTCGGCAGTCAAGGACTGAGTCACGCCGGCGGCGATGTGGCGCAGCATCGCTTCGCTCTCGCCGAGCGCCGGGTGGACCTGAAAGCGCAGGCCCGGGTGCCGTGACCGCGCCGCATCGACGAGCAGCGGAAGATCGTCGCGCAGGTGGCTGCCCACCGCGAGGAATATCGGGAACAGGTCGATGCGCGTCGCGCCTGTGGTGGCGAGTTGGTCGACCACTGTCGGCAAGTCGGGCTGCATGAGTTCGAGGTAGGCGAGCCGGACCGGGCCGCTGTGGTGGGTGGACGCGACGAGGTCGCGCAGCCGCTCGAACGGTTGCGCCCACGATGCCGCGCGCGCACCGTGCGCGAACAGGATCAGCGCGTGGTCGCCATCTTTCATGCCCGACATCAGCTGCGCCCGGTGCTGCCAAAACCGCCCGCGCCGCGGTCGCTCGTCGCGAACGCCGCGACCTCCACGAACTCGGCGCGTGCCACCGGTACGATGACCAGCTGGGCGATGCGCTCGAGCGGTTGCAACTCGAAGCTCTCGTGGCCGCGGTTCCACAGGGAGATGAAGACCTGCCCCTGATAGTCCGAGTCGATCAGGCCGACCAGATTGCCGAGGACGATGCCGTGCTTGTGGCCGAGCCCCGAGCGCGGCAGCAGCACAGCCGCGTAGCCGGGGTCGGCCAGATGCAGTGCCATACCGGTCGGGATGAGGTGGGTGGTGCCGGGTGCGATCGCCATCGGCGCCTCGATGCAGGCGCGCAGGTCGAGCCCGGCAGAACCCAAGGTGGCGTAGGCTGGCGGCGAGGCGCGCAGGCGCGCGTCGAGAATGCGCAGTTCGACTCGCATCAATGTCCCTCCCGGGCGTTGAAGAGTCTGGCGATGTGCTCGACCACCCAGCGTGCCGAGGTCTCCTTGGCGGCGGCCGGCAGGCTCCGCACGCCGGTGTCGTCGAGCAGGTGTAAGCGGCTCTCGGCACTGCCGATGGCGCTGGCGTCGTTGGCCACCAGCAGTGGCAGGCCTTTGCGACGCCGCTTGGCTTCGGCATGATCGAGCAGGTTCTCGCTCTCGGCAGCGAAGCCCACGCAGAAGGGGGCACGAGGACGGCTGGCGACCGCGGCGAGGATGTCCGGGTTCGCTTCGAGGTCGAGTCGGAGCGGGTTGCCGTCGCGTTTGATCTTTTGCGCCGAAACCGAGGCGCAGCGGTAGTCAGACACGGCGGCGACGCCGATGAAGATGTCGACGCCATCGACCTCGGCTTCGACTGCAGCCAGCATCTGCGCTGCCGTTTCCACGTGGACCACCCGCACCCCGCCCGGCGGCGGCATCGCAACCGGCCCGGAGACCAGCGTGACCTCGGCGCCAGCATCGCGCGCGGCAGCGGCGATGGCATGGCCCATGCGCCCGGAACTGCGATTGACGATGGCGCGCACCGGGTCGATCGGCTCATAAGTGGGGCCGGCCGTGAGCAGCACGCGCCTGCCCGCCAGCGGCTTGGCCGCAAGCGCTGCCTCGACCTGCCAGGCGATGTCCGCCGGTTCGAGCATGCGGCCCTCACCGACCTCGCCACAGGCCTGTTCGCCGCTCGCCGGACCGAGGACGGCGATGCCGTCAGCGCGCAACTGCGCGATGTTGCGCCGGGTCGCGGGGTTGTCCCACATCTGCCGGTTCATCGCCGGTGCGACCAGTAAGGGACAGTCGCGCGCGAGGCACAGCGTCGACAATAGGTCATCTGCCAGACCATGGGTCAACTTGCCGATGAAGTCTGCCGAGGCCGGGGCGACAATCACCGCATCCGCCCCCCGAGACAGCCCGATATGGTCCATACCGTTGCCTTCGCAGTGCCAGAGGTCACCATGCACCGGCCGTCCAGACAATGCCTGGAAGGTGGCCGCGCCGACGAAGGCGCGCGCCGCGTCGGTCATAACGACGTCCACGGCATGTCCTTGGCGCACCCAGAGCCGCACCAGTTCGGCGCTCTTGTAGGCAGCGATGCCGCCGGTGACACCGAGCACGAAGCGGCGGACAGCGGGCGGAGCGAGCGTTTGCATGGCCGCGAGTGTAACGCGGCACCCGCTCGGGAGAATGACAGCGCGGCGCACTTCCACGACCATGATGACGCCGAACTGCTGGCCGGACTGATCGGCGCTGCACCGTCACGCGGCCTGCGCCGCCTGTTGCGTGACGCCGGTGGGCTGGCGGGCTTGGCCTCTCCGCCAGCAGCAGCACCATCGGGTCGGCCGGCGCGCGTGCGTCACCGTATCGCGCTGGCGCTCGAACTGGTGCGCCGCGCCATGGCGCAGCAGTTGCCCGGCACGCCCTTGCTTGACTCGCCGGATGCGGTTCGCGAGTTCCTACGCTTGAGCCTCGGTCTGCGCCCCTATGAGGTCTTTGGCGTTATCTTCCTTGACGCCCAGCACCGCCTGCTGCGCTTCGAGGCGATGTTCCGCGGCACCGTGTCGCAGACCAGCGTCTACCCGCGCGAGGTGGTGCGTCGCGCACTCGAGCTCAACGCCAGTGCCGTGGTGTTCGCGCACAACCATCCGTCGGGCTCTGCCGAGCCCAGTGCCGCCGACCGCAGCCTGACCACTGCGCTGCGCGACGCGCTGGCGCTAGTCGACGTCCGGACCCTCGACCACCTCGTGGTGACGCGGCAACAGGTGTTCTCGTTCGCCGAAGCCGGGCTGCTCTAGCCGCTGCAGCGCCCCGACACTACGCCCCGGTGCAACGGGCGCCGCATCAGGCCGCCCAAGCAGGTGCCGTGGCGCCCGCCGAATCCGGGGTCTTCGATGCCTGCTGGTTGACCTGCTGGTTGAAACGGTAGCCGAGCAACACGCTGCCCGGTTCGTCGAGCATCGCCTCGATGTCGAGAACAAGCACCACCGAGCCATCGCCGGACAAGGTTGCGCCAGACACGCCTTTGGGCTTGATGTCGGCCAGCGGTTTGATGACGACATCGTCACGCCCGACAAAACCGTCGACACCCAGGATGAACGAGCCGCGCGGTCTGCATCAGTACGCCGAACGGGGGCGCGCCGGCCTCGCGGTTCAGCATCCCCGCCAGCGACCGCACCGGCAGCACCTCGTCCCGCAGCACGATCGTAGCGCGTCCGGAGACGTTCTGAATCACGTTTGGATCGAGTGGAAGGATCTCGCGCACCATCGAGAGCGGCACTGCAAACGATTGTTTCTGAAGTCGTACCACCAACACCGGCATGATCGCCAGAGTGAGCGGTAGCCGCACCCGGAAGGTGGTTCCCAGCCCCGCCACGGAGTCGATATCGATGCGTCCGTTGAGTTTCTGGATATTTGTCTTGACCACGTCCATGCCGACACCGCGGCCAGATACGTCGGAGATCTGGTCCTTGGTCGAGAACCCCGGAAGAAAGATAAGTTTGAGGCTTGAGGCCTCGTCCAGCGAGTTGGCTGTCTCGACGTCGATCAGCCCTTTTTCGAGTGCTTTTCGACGCAGAACCTCGGCACGGATGCCGCGGCCGTCATCACTGATCTCGATGACGATATGGTCGCCAGCCTGCTGGGCGCTGAGCCTTACGGTCGCTTTTGCCGGCTTGCCGGAGCTCACTCGGTCAGCCGGCATCTCGACACCATGGTCGACCGCATTGCGCACCAGGTGCACCAGCGGATCCTTGAGGTCCTCGATGATGGTCTTGTCGAGTTCGGTGTCGCCGCCACTGATCTCAAGGTCGACCTCTTTGCCGAGTTGACGCGCCAAGTCGCGCACCAGACGCGGATATTTCTGGAACAAGCTACCGACCGGTTGCATACGCGTCTTCATGACCGCGTTCTGCAGATCGCCGACCAAGAGGTCGAGTTGAGCGATCGCCGTATCCATCGCGTTGACCGTGTCGGCTCCGGTGTGTCCCGCAAGCAGGTCGGCACGCAGGCAATTGAGTCGATTCTTGGTCAGGCCGATCTCGCCGGAGAGGTTGAGCACCTGGTCGAGCCGATCGGTGTCGACACGAATGGTCGAATCGCGTGTCGCAGAGCCACCAGTGGCCGTCGCTTTGGCGGGGGCGCGCGCAGCGGCGTCGGCACCGGGTGCCGGCCGGGGTGTCGAAACACCCATTGCAGGCTTCGGGACGGGTTCGTTTGAAGCCGCTATGGCCTGCCGTACGCTTCCAGCTGGTGCGACGGCGGCAAGCAGAGCCGCCCAGTCGACGGCTCCGGCGGCTGCGCCTGCAGGGTTGGCCGCGCCACTCGACGCCGGGGCGGTGGCGGGCGTCGACACCGGCGGTGCGTTGCCCTCGAGCACGGCGTCGAGCGCGGCGAGCAGCGCAGCGGGTGCCGGATCTGGCTGGGCGTTGGCAGCGAGTGCGCCCATCATGTGACGCACCTCGGCCGTGGCCTCGAGGATCACATCCATGATCGCCTGGTCGAGTTGCAGGGTGTGCTGGCGCAGCTTGTCGAAAAGGTTCTCGGTGCGGTGACACAGTTCCACCATCTCGGTGGCGCCGAGGAAACCAGCACCGCCCTTGATGGTGTGAAAGCCGCGGAACACATCGTTGAGCAGCCCGCCGTCATCGGGGTGTTGCTCGAGTTCGACCAGTTTGTTGTCGACGTCGGACAGCAGGTCCGATGCCTCCTGAAGGAAGTCTTGCAACAGTTCTTCCATCCCGCTGAAGGCACTCATCGCTGTCTCCTAGAAGCCAAGACTCTCGAGCAGCGAGTCGACCTCGACCTGGCTGCCGAGTGACTCGGTCATTGTCCTCGCGTTGAAGGCGGGCCCTTGGAGGCCGTCATTGCCGGCCAGGCGTTCGGCCGGTGCGTGCTCGATGAGGATGGCCAGCAATTGCTGTTCGAGGCGGGCCGTCAGTTCGGTCATCCGCTTGATGACCTGCCCGGTGAGGTCCTGGAAGTCCTGCGCCATCATGATGCTGTGCAACTCCTCGCGGGTCGCGCTGGCTGCCGTGCGGCTGGCGAGCAGGTAGGCACGCGTGTCTTCAGCAAGCGTGCGGAAAGCCTCCGGTTCGCTGCCGCTGGCGAACACGGCATCCCAGCGTGCAGACAGCGCTTCTGATGCGGAGATGATCGAGTCCTGCAGCGGCTGAGCGCGCTCGGTGGCAGCCAACACCCGGTTGGCGGCGTCTTCGGTGAGACGCGCGACGTAGCTCAGCCGGTCGCGTGTATCAGGGATGCTGTCGGCGACCTCGGCGAGCTTGCGGTCGTGCCCGAGTTCACGGAGCGTGTCGTGCAGCTGTCGGGTGAGGGCGCCGACGTGTGCGAACACATCGGCTGGTGCGTCATCCGCCCCGGGCGCTGTTGCGGCCGATGCGGCATCGTTGGCCGGCTGCGACGTCGATGTCCGGATCGGCATGCTCTCGCCACTCTCTGCGCACTGCGCCGCCACCGTCTCGGCAACGATGCTGTCGAACAGCGCCTCGAGCTCCGGGTTGTCGGAATTGTTCGAACTCATGGGGCTCTCCTCAGGCGGCGCGCGCAGCCATGGTGGCGAAGATCTTCTTCAGTTTCTCGTCGAGCGTCGCCGCCGTGAAGGGTTTCACGACATAACCGCTGGCACCCGCCTGCGCGGCTTCGATGATGTTCTCTTTCTTGGCCTCGGCGGTGACCATGAGCACCGGCAGGTGCTTGAGCGCAGCGTCTGCACGGATCTGCCGCAGCAACTCGATGCCGGTCATGTTGGGCATGTTCCAGTCGGTGACGACGAAGTCGAATTTGGTGGTGCGCAGCTTCTGCATCGCGATGTTGCCGTCCTCGGCTTCATCGATATTGCTGAAACCGAGTTCCTTCAAGAGGTTGCGGACGATGCGTCGCATGGTCGCAAAGTCGTCGACGACGAGGAATTTCATGTTCGGATCGGGCATGAATGTGGTTCCGGTTATCTCTAGGCCAGGTTCAGCGGCTCATCAGGGGTCGCAAGGTATCCGCGAGGATCTCCGGGTGGAACTTTGCGACATATGCGTCTACCCCGACTGCAGACCCCATGGCTTTGTTCGCATCGGAAGACAGTGACGAGTGCATGACGACCGGGATGTCGGTGAAACGACGGTCCGCCTTGAGCTGGCGGGTCAGGACGTAACCATCCATCTCGGGCATCTCGGCGTCGACCAGGATGACCCTTAGCGTGTCTGCAAGTCGTTCCCCATCGCGCTCAGCTTGGGACGCGAGAGCCTGCAGGCGATAGAGCGCTTCGTTACCGTTGGTGGCGTGCTGGGTGCGCAGTCCCAGCTTGTCCATCACGGCGCCGATTTCACGCCTCGCCACCGGTGAATCATCAACGAAGAAAAGGAACGACGAAGGGTCGGCGTCGATCGGCTCCAATTCCGGAACGGTGACTTCGCCGAAGGCGTTGGCGATGATCTGTTCGACGTCAAGGATCGATACCAAATGGCCGTCCGGCAACTCGGTGATGGCAGTGACCAACCCGTCGCTGCGTGCCATCAGGCCATCCGGGGCGCGTACGCTTTCCCAGTCGACGCGCACGATGCGGTCGACGCTGTCTACCAGAAAGCCTTGGGTGCGGCGGCTGTATTCGGTGACCATCATCGTGTCGCGAGTGCCTGCGCCAACGCCTTCTCGGTCGAGGAAGTGGGACAGGCTCAGGACCGGGATGATGTTGCCGCGCAGGTTGATGACGCCATCTACCCCTGCGGGCAGATTCGGCGTCAGCGTGATCTCTGGTGTCTTGGTGACCTCGCGCACCTTGAACACATTGATGGCGAACACCTCCGGCGTGCCGATCGAGAACAGGAGCAGCTCCATCCGGTTGGAGCCGGCGAGTTTGGTGCGCGCATCAACCGCATCCAACAAGGATCCGCCGTCAACCATTTGCCTCGGGTTGTTCATCGTTCAGTTTCCGGGACCCAACAGTGATGCGATCTTCTCTGCCAACTTGCGCGGTTCGAATTTCGGCACGTAGGCGTCCACGCCGACAGAGAGCCCCAGCCGTTCATTGGAGGTCGACGACAGTGACGAGTGCATCAGCACAGGGATACCCCGAAACCGGGAGTCGGCTTTGATTCGGCGCGTGAGTATGTAACCGTCCATCTCGGGCATCTCGATGTCAGTCAAGATGATACGCACCCGGCGGTCGAGCGGTTCTCCCGCGGCCTCGGCCTCATCTGCAAGACGCTGCAGGTCGTTCCACGCCCGCAAGCCATTGATGGCACTGCGATGTGGAACCTTCATGGCGTCGAGGGTGCGGGCGATCTGCTGGCGGGCGACCGTCGAATCGTCGGCGAAAAAGACAATGCCCCGCGTCTGGGCGACCGGCGCGATGCTGTTGAAGACGGCGTCGTCTTCGGGCGGACTGGTTTCGGCGAGGATCTTTTCGACATCGAGCATCATCACCAAGCGGCCGTCGGCCAGTTCAGTGACCGCAGTGACCAGTCCGGTCACGGGAGAATTGAGCATGTCCGGTGGTACACGCATGGAGCCCCAGTCGAGCCTCAGGATGGTGTCGACCGCCTCGACCAAAAAGCCTTGAGTGTGTCCGTTGTACTCGGTGACAATCATGACCTCGGGTGGGGTCTGGGTCTCAATGCCAGTGTACCGCCCGAGGTGGATCACCGGAACAAGCGCGCCGCGCATCGAGACCATGCCTTCGACGGTTCCCGGCATCTCTGGGGCCGCAGTGATCGGCGGCGAGCGTAGAACCTCGCGCACCTTGAACACGTTGAGCCCGAACGTCTCACGGCGGCCAGTGCGCGAATCGACGCCGAGGGAGAACAGGAGAACCTCGAGTTTGTTGGTCCCGGCAAGTCGCGTGCGCGCGTCGATGTTGCGGAGCAGATCAGACATTTGCGTCAGGTTTCCCGAAGTTTCTTGATATCGGATCGTTGCCAACCCAACTTTAACAGGCGAACGGTGACAGTATGACTGTGTCGTGTGTCCGATTGCTCGTCAGTCGGTCAGGGAAGCACGCGGCCAGGGGACGAACCCGGTTTCGAGCCATAATGGCGAGCAGAAGCTTTCGCCTTCCGGTACACGACGTGTCGCCTTATGAATCTGCCCGTGCGGAGTGAAGAGTCGTTCCAAGTGACGGATGTCGATTGTCCGCACACCGGGGGAGTGTCAGGCGTGGAGGCGCTTGAAGCGTTGCGGACCGAGCAGGCATCGTTGCGTGGGCTGCTCAACGAGTCGGCGGAGCGGCTCGCCAGCAACCTGCGCGAGCGGACTGCATGGGCGGCGCGACTCGCGATCATCCTCGATTCGCTGCCCTGCGCGGTCGTCGTGGTCGACAGTGGCGGTCGGGTGATGCAGTTGTCGACGCAGGCGGCCGGTCTCACTGGCGCCGCGGTCGGCGATGCCTGGTCCATCGTCACCAGTCGGCTGACACCGACCGCCGTTGCCGACGAGTTTCTGCTCGGCGCGCGTTGTCTGCGTATCCAGCACAGCGCCACACCGGGCGGCGAGACGGTGTGGTCGCTAACGGATGTCACTGCTGCCGCTGCGGCCCGTGCCGGGCTCGAGCGCGAGCGGCAACTGGTGGCGCTCGGGCAGTTCGCCGCGCACCTTGCACACCAGGTGCGCACGCCGCTCTCGGCGGCGCTGTTGCACGCCGGGGTGCTCGCGCGCAGCAACATCGATGACGCACAGCGTCAGCAGCTGCAGGCCCTGACCGACCGGCTCCAGCACATGCAGGGGTACATCAGCCATGCGTTCGACCAGCTCGGCGACCACGGCTCGGCGCCTCCGGCAAGGATCGTGCTGGGCGGCTTCCTGCATGGCGTCAAGGCAGCGATGGCCGGTTTGGCGGCGCGCCGGCAGGTCGACCTGCATCTGCATCTGCCCGAGGACTGTGGCCAGATCACAGCCTGGCGAGTGCCCCTCGAGGGTGCGCTCATCAACCTGCTCGACAACGCCATCCAGTTCAGCCCGGCTGGCGGGACCGTAGAGCTGCGTGCCGAGGCCGGGCCGGATCGCGTGCTGATACGGGTCGTCGACCAGGGGCCCGGCATCGATCGCAACCTTCTGCCGCGGATCTTTGAGCCCTTTGTCTCGGGTCGTGACGGCGGCACCGGTCTTGGCCTTTCGATCGCCCGCGGCGTGGTCGAGCGCCATGGCGGCACACTGACGGCCGATTCGGCGCCCGGTCGCGGCGCGACCTTCATCATCGACCTGCCGCGTGGCCCGCTCGGAGGCGCGCGCTGATGGATCGTCTCCTGGTGGTCGAGGACGATGCCGCCTTGCGTGGGGCGCTGGTGGCGGCGCTGCAGTCGGGCGGCTACACGGTGGTCGAGGCTGCCGATGGTACGGCGGCGCTCAAGGTGCTTGCGGCCGGCCCGGTCAGCCTGGTGCTGACCGATATCCAGATGGCGCCGATGGACGGCCATGCACTGCTCGGCGAGGTGAAGCGCCAGTGGCCGCTCACCCCGGTGGTGATGATGACGGCGTATGGCGACATCGCGCGTGCCGTCCAGGCGGTCCGCGATGGCGCAAGCCACTATCTCACCAAGCCGTTCGACATCGACGTCCTGCTCGGCGAGGTGGCGCGCTTCAAGCGCACGGTCGCCGAGGCCGACGCGCATGCGGTGACGACGCCGGGGCTGCGCGACCTGTACGCGTTGGCCGAGCGCGTCGCCGCCTCCGACGCCACGGTGCTGGTCAACGGCGAGAGCGGCGTCGGCAAGGAGGTGCTGGCGCG
>DALYGT010000027.1:0-10037 GCA_031971375.1 Burkholderiales bacterium
CAACGACTGGTCTGGGACGAAACCAAGCGCATCCTCAACATTGCCAAGCATGGTCTGGACTTTGCAGATGCTGCTTGGGTGCTCGATAGCGACATTCGGCTGGATGTGGTTGTTGAGCGCAACGGCGAGCGGCGGACGCAATCCATGGCGTACGTCTACGATCGGCTGAGGGTGCTTGCAGTGGTGCATGTCCCTTGCGAGGAGGTCACGCGAATCGTGAGTTTTCGCACTGCCAGTGCGCTAGAACGGGAGGCCTACCATGACTGGCTCGAAGAAGATCACGCGTAGTGAGGTTGTCGCGGCAACCCAAGGCCCACCGCCCGGTGGCGACTTTGTATGGGATGGCGTGACCGAGGACGAGCGGCCTCTCACCGGAGACGAGCTGCGGTCCGGCATGGCTGCGGCCGCGAGGGGGCGCGGGCGGCCTGCTGGGAGTGGCACCAAGGAGCAGGTGGCTTTAAGGCTCGACCGCGATGTGTTGGCGGCTTTTCGCGCATCCGGTCCGGGTTGGCAGACGCGCATGAACGCCGCATTGCGGGATTGGCTTGAGACGCATTCGCCGGTGTGACCGGGCCCTGCGCCGCACTGTCTCAGTCCGCGATCGGGTGACTCGCCATGGCCTCGATGGCCCGCGCGATGCCGGAGTGGTCCCACTGTGCGCCACCCAGCCCGCACGCCACGCTGAACAGCTGCTGCGCGGTCGCGGTGCCGGGGATCGCCATGCCGAGTTGACGCGCGTTCTGCAGCGCGTTGTTGAGGTCTTTCTGCATCAGCTCGATCTTGAAGCCGGGCGCAAAGTCGCGCTCGATCATGCGCTTGCCGTGGACCTCGAGGATGCGCGACTGGGCGAAGCCGCCGAGCAGCGCCTCGCGCACCTTGGCCGGGTCGGCGCCAGCCTTGGAGGCAAACGTCAGCGCCTCGGCGACCGCCATCAGCGTCATCGCGCCGACCATGTTGTTGGCAAGCTTGCAGGTCTGGCCGGCACCGTGCGGGCCGATGTGGTTGAGCGCCTTGCCCATGCAGGCCAGCAGCGGTCGCACCCTCTCGAACACCTCGGGATTGCCGCCGGCCATGATCGACAGCGTGCCGGCGATGGCGCCGACATCGCCGCCCGAGACCGGCGCATCGAGGTATTCGGCGCCGCGCTCGGCCAGCAGCGCGGCGTTGGCAGGTTCCGCCGCTGGCGAGATCGAGCTCATGTTGATGACCACCGCGCCGGGACGTATGCCTTCCGCCACGCCGCCCGGCCCAAACAGCACTTTCTCGACATCCGGTGTGTCCGGGACCATGAGGATGACCACATCGCTGGAAGCGGCGACGGCGGCCGGACTCGCGGCGGGCACGACGCCGGCGTCGAGGCACACCTGCGGCACGCCGCTGCGGGAGAAACCAGTCACTGCATACCCGCCCTTGCGGAGATTGCAGGCCATCGGTCCGCCCATGATGCCGAGGCCGATGAAGCCGATGCGGGGTGTGGTCATGTGCGAGTCTCCTCGGGGGTCATTGGGTCAAGACGCTAGGGGCAGACGATCAGGTCTGGCGGGTGATGGGCTCGCCAAGGTATGGCGCCAGCCAGCCGAGCGACGCTGGCGTGTCGTGCCCGGGCAGGTACTCTGCGCTGACCCAGCCGCTGTAACCGATGCGGTCCAGCCAGTCGAACAGGAAGCCGTAGTTGATCTCGCCGCTGCCCGGCGCGCCGCGACCGGGGTTGTCGGCGATCTGGATGTGGCCGATGCGCTCGAGGTGGCGCTCGATGGTCTGGGCCAGATTGCCCTCCATCACCTGCATGTGGAAGCAGTCGTATTGCAGCCGCGTGTTACCGACGCCGATCGCCTCGAGGATGGCCAGCGCCTGCGCCGACCGGTTGACCGCATAGCCCGGGATGTCGCGCGTGTTGATCGGCTCGAGCAGGAGCGTGAGCCCACGTTCTGCCATGCGCTTGGCAGCAAGGCGCAGGTTGGCGAGCAGGGTGCCCTCGATCGTTTCGGCGTCGACACCCTCTGGCGCGATGCCGGCCAGCACGTTGATCTGACGACACCCCACAGCATGCGCGTAGTCGATGGCCCGATCGATGCCCTCGCGGAACTCACTGATGCGAGCCGGATGGCAGCCGATGCCACGCTCGCCGGATGCCCAGTCGCCAGCGGGGGCGTTGATCAGGACCTGCTGAAGCCCGTGCGTCTCCAGCAGCTCGGAGACCACCGCTGCATCATGTTCGTAGGGGAACCAGCATTCCACGCCGCCGAACCCGGCTTGTGCTGCAGCCGCGTAGCGCTCGAGGAACGGGTGCTCGGCGAAGAGCATCGACAGGTTGGCGGCGAAGCGGGGCATGGCCACCGGAGTTTAGCCGGAGGCCGCAGTCTTCGGCGGCGAGGACTCAGCGCCGCTCGGTGATGCTTCGATGCAGCAGCATCCCCGCCAGCATCGCCACGCTAAAGACCACCGCATCACCGCTGCCGAGGCCGACACCGACCAACGCGGGCCCGGGGCAAAAGCCTGCGAGTCCCCAACCGATGCCGAACAGGGCGCTGCCGACGATGAGCTTGCGGTCGATGGTGGTGGCTGTTGGCCATTGCAGGGTGCCGTCGCGCCCCTCGAGCAGCGGCCGCTGGCGACGCCACGCCAGCGCGAAACCGGCCATACCCACTGCCACCGCACCGGCCATCACCAGCGCGAGTTGCGGGCTCCACGCGCCTGCGAGGTCGAGGAAGCCGACGACGTTGGCCGGGTCGGCCATGCCCGAGACGATCAGACCGATACCGAACACCAGCCCGCAGAGGAAGATCGAGACGTAGCGCATGGCAGGGTCTCAGGCAAGCAGGTGACGGACAACACCGACGGTGACGAAACCCGCCGTCATGAACGTGGCCACCGCCGCCAGCGACCGCAGCGACAAGCGCGCCAAGCCGCAGACGCCATGCCCCGAGGTGCAGCCGCCGGCAAGCCGGGTACCAAAACCGACCAACAGCCCGGCGGCAACCAGCGTCCAGCGCCCGGCATCGACGTGGATCGGCCCGACCGTATCCCACTGCCGGTAGAGCAGCGGCGCGTAGACCAAGCCGAGCACGAAGGCGAGCCGCCAGAGCGTCTCCGGCTTGCTGCCGCCGCCGCCGAGCAAGCCTGCCAACAGCCCGCCAAGGATGCCGCTGATACCGGCGATGCGTCCGTGCAGCAGCATCAGCGCGGCGCTCGCGAGCCCGATCAGCGCTCCGCCCGTCAGCGCGTGCAAGGCAGAGAAGTGGTCCCAGTCGATGGTCATGGATGGCAGATCTGCGGTGAGCGAAGCATCGGTCGATGCAGGGGGGTGGATGAGACGCCGCCCTTGTCGAGCCGCGCGCCGCGCTTGCGCCCCGTCAACAGGCGAGCGGGTGACTCGAGAACCCCGGCCGGCGGAGTGTCATTCTCGCCCATCGTTGTGCATCCGGAGTGCGCCATGTCAGCCGCCCGCGCCGCCGACAGCCTTGCCAGC
Organism: Burkholderiales bacterium; assembly: GCA_031971375.1. Lineage (GTDB taxonomy): Bacteria > Pseudomonadota > Gammaproteobacteria > Burkholderiales > UBA3065 > UBA3065. The sequence continues at coordinate 3,470 of DALYGT010000027.1, forward strand.
GGCGACTTCGACCGTGCTGTCCACGCCAGCCTGGCGCGGCTCACCCATGGTCTGTCGCCGATGGTCCTGGCCAGTGCCACCGCCGACTGGCTGATGCACCTCGCGCTGTCGCCGGGCAAGCAGATGGACCTCGGCGTGATGGCAGCGCGGCAGGCGCTGCGCTTCCAGCGTCACCTCGGCGAGTGCACGACCGGGCGTCGCGAGCCCTGCATCCGGCCGCTGCCGCAGGACCGCCGCTTCGACGCGCCGCATTGGCAGCAGTGGCCGTTCAACCTGCTGTGGCAAGCCTTTCTGCTCAACCAGCAGTGGTGGCACGCCGCCGCCACCGACGTCGGCGGGGTGAGTCACCACCACGAGCTGGTGGTCGACTTTGCCATCCGCCAGTGGCTCGACCTTGTCTCGCCTTCCAACTTCCTCGTCACCAATCCCGAGATCCTCGAGCAGACCCTGCGCAGCGGCGGTGCCAACCTGATCGCCGGCAGCCGCAACTGGTTCGATGACCTCTCGCGGCTGCTCGCCAATCGGCCGCCTGCCGGCACCGAGGCCTACCGTCCCGGGGTCGAGGTGGCCGTCACGCCGGGTGAGGTGGTGTTCCGCAACCACCTTGTCGAACTCATCCGCTACACCCCGGTGACACCAGCAGTCCACCCCGAGCCGGTCCTGATCGTGCCGTCGTGGATCATGAAGTACTACATCCTCGACTTGTCGCCGCACAACTCGCTGGTGCGCTATCTGCTTGAGCGCGGTCACGCCGTCTACATGGTGTCGTGGCGCAACCCGGATGGCTCGGACCGCGACCTCGGCATGGACGACTACCTGCAGAAGGGCGCGATGGCCGCCATAGACGTGGTCTGGCGTTGCCACGGCGGGCGGCCGATCCATGCGGTGGGGTATTGCCTTGGTGGCACGCTGCTGGCCATCGCCGCGGCGCGCCTCGCGCATGAGGATGATCAGCGTCTGGCCAGCTTGAGCCTGCTCGCCTCGCAGGTCGATTTCTCGGAGCCGGGCGAACTTGCATTGTTCATCGATGAGGCGCAGCTGGCCTGGCTCGACGACCTGATGGCCTCGCAGGGGTATCTGGACGGCAAGCAAATGGCCGGTGCCTTTGCGCTGCTCAACCAGCGCGACCTGGTGTTCTCGCGCATGGTCCACGACTACCTGATGGGCCGGCGGCGGCCAGTGACCGACCTGCATGCGTGGAACGCCGACGCCACGCGCATGCCGTTCCGCCAGCACCGCGAGTATCTGCAGAGCCTTTATCACCACAACGACCTCGCCAAGGGTCGCTACCGGGTTGCCGGCAAACCGGTGGCGCTGAGCGATATCCGCATCCCCCTGTTCTGTTTGGCCACCGAGCGTGACACCGTGTCGCCGTGGCGCTCGGTCTACAAGATCAGCCTCTTGACCGACACCGAGGTCACGTTCTGTCTGACCAGTGGCGGCCACAACGTTGGCGTCGTCAATCCGCCGGTACCACATGAGGCCCGGGCTGGCGTGTCGCGCGCTTACCGCCTCGCGACCCGCCTGGAGGACGGCAAGTACGTCGATCCGGAGGCGTGGTACTCCAGCGCGCCGGTGGCCGAGGGCTCGTGGTGGCCGGCGTGGCAGGCGTGGCTGCAGCAGCATTCGACGGCGCCGGTTGTTCTCGTCGCGCTGCCGGCAGCGGCGCGCACCTGTGCTTCGCTGGGTGCAGCGCCGGGGCGCTATGTGCTGATGCCGTGAGCTGTGCTCGACTCTGTCAGCCGGTGACAGGGTCCCCCGCTGGCCCGGGCGATGCGGTACAACCCGTCTGTGCGATCGTGGTGGGGAGCGAGGATGCGTCAGGAGGCGGGCCGTCTTGGCCGGTGGCAATGCATGTCGGTGTTGGCGACTGCCTGCATGCTCTTCTTCTCGCCGACGGCCTACACCGAGCCGCTGCCTTCGCCGGCGGATGCGTCAGCTCTGGTCGGCACCGGTGAGGTCACGGTCGAGGTGCGCAACCCGCACCTGGCCCTTGGCGCGGATGCACCGCGAGTCGCCCTGCGAGGCTTCCCCGCCGTGCCGCTGCTCGATGCGCTGCTCGGCCCGGGTTGGCGCGAGGCCGACCGCGAGGTCGAGTTCCGCGCTGCGGACGGTTATCTGTCCGCCATCCCCGCCGCGCAGTTCATGCGCCACAGCGCCTGGCTGGTGCACGCGCGTGCCGATGGCGCCGCGTTCGTCAGCGACAACGCCTACCAGGGCAAGCGCGACGTGCCGCTCGGGCCGTGGTACTTGGTGTGGGACAACATCGGCTCGCCCGAACTGATTCCGCTCGGCGACCATTATTGGCCGTATCAGGTGGTGGATGTCTCGACGGTCGCCAGCGAGCCTGGTGACAGCCCGGCATCGCCCGCCAAATAAAGCCAACGCGGGCCACTCGCTGGTGTAAAAAGGGCGCTGACATCTCCCACGAAAAAGCCATGAGTGCCGGCAGGCAATACCGCTACTACAGCACGGTCACGCTGGCCTTCGTCGTCGTCTTCCTCTGCTCCAACCTCATCGGCCCGGCCAAGGGCGCGCAGCTCGACCTGCCGCTGCTCGGCACGGTGACGTTCGGCGCCGGCGTCATCTTCTTTCCGATCTCGTTCATCTTCGGCGACATCCTCACCGAGGTGTACGGCTATTCCGCTGCGCGGCGTGTGATCTGGTCGGGCTTCGCGGCGATGGTCTTTGCATCCGGCATGGCTGCGCTCATCGTCGCGCTGCCGCCGGCGCCGTGGTGGCCGCATCAGCACGCCTACGAGGTCGCCTTCGGCAATGCCTGGCGGGTGGTGGCGGCCTCGTTGGTGGCGTACTGCTGCGGCGAGTTCGTCAACAGCTACATCCTCGCCCGGCTCAAGGTGATGACCGCCGGACGCCACCTCTGGCTGCGTACCATCGGCTCGACGGTGTTTGGTGAGGCGGTCGACAGCAGCATCTTCTACCCGCTGGCCTTCTGGGGTGCGGGCATCTTTCCGGACGAGCAGATCCCCCACATCATGCTCATGCAGTTCCTCGTCAAGACCGGCGTGGAAGTGCTGTTCACACCGGCGACGTACTGGGCGGTGGCGACCCTCAAGCGCGTCGAGCACGAAGACTGGTACGACCGCGACACCGACTTCAACCCCTTCCGGCTCGGGTCGGAGACCCGCTGACTGCGCAGACGTGCCGTTCAGCCTCGCTGCTCCGGTCCACAGCGACCTCACCATCAAGAAGAGCCGCTTCATCGGCTGTGTGCAGCCGGTGGCGGACCGCGCCGCCGCGCAGGCGGTGGTCGATGCGCTGTGGCGGCAGCACCCGGCAGCGACACACGTCTGCTGGGCTTTGCTGGCGGGCGGGCAATCGGCGGCGGTGGACGATGGCGAACCGAGCGGCACTGCCGGTCGCCCGATGCTCGAGGTGCTGCGTCACCAGGACCTCGAGGGCGTGCTGGCGACGGTGGTCCGCTACTACGGCGGTGTGAACCTTGGCGCGGGCGGTCTGGTGCGCGCCTACACCGATGCTGTGGCGACTGCGCTCAAGGCAGCGGACAAGATCCCGCTCGTCCGCCGCGTCACGCTGCGCTGCGCGGTGCCCTACGCGCTCGAGGGAACGCTGCGTCGCGAGATCGCCGCGGCGGGTGGCATCCTCGACGCGGTGACGCACGGCGATGCGGTCGGTTTCGAGTTTTTCGTGCCGGCGGATGCCGCCCCCGCTGTGATGGCGCGCCTCGACGAGGTCGCGCAGGGCAGGGTGGTGTGGCCGCCCAAGTGATCGACGTCATTTTTTGGCGGGTGCACGCTGTGAGCCACTACGTCGTCCAAGATGGGTGTGCCACTGAATGTGTGGAAGTTGGATGCGTGTAGAAAAAGCCGGTATCAAATCGCACGATTGTGGGTGTTTATTCGCAAGAAGTGCGTGACAGTTTGCGATTGGAGGCTCGGCCCATCGACGTGGCTGGATGGCGAACTAGGATGTGCTGATTCCAAAGACCATACAAGTGGACTTTGACCTTGGCTGAAGGCCGAGAATCTGAGGAATATTTGTGCTTCAGGACCATGACACCGAATATCAGTTGGCCCACGCGGAGCTGTTTGCCGAGCGCTTGCGCGTGTTGCTGCGCCGAAGGTTTGGTGGTGGCCTGCCAAAAGCCGCTCGCGTTGCGCGGGCGTTCAGCGACGAATGTCCGGGTCGCTCGTCCGGCGTTGTCGCGCCGGAGACGGTTCGCCGCTGGATGCGTGGCCTGTCGTTACCAGACCTGCAGCGCTTCGGCGGGCTGTGCCGCTTCCTCCGGTTGACCCCGACTGAGGTCTGCTACCTGGCATTGATCCATCATGGCGAGGCGCTGTCAGCGCCTGCGCCGCAGGTCCAGGGGGCGCCAGCAATAGCGTTCGATGTTCGTGCGGCGTTGCATGCGCTGATTGATAGCGCCGACCGGGAAGCACTGACCGCGGCCTACCTCGCGTCGCTAGCGGCGACGCATCTGCACCAAAATGGTGCGGGGGGGGGTGCAAGACCGGGTCGGTATCTTGAATGTGGACAAACGTGGGTGACGCGTGCTGAAACCGACCATCGATCGGGGCCTGGTCCGAATCGCCAGCGCGCTCAACTGCCTGCATCTACTTTACGGATCGTCGGGCAAAGGCGCGCCTGAGCTCGATGCGCTGTTGCGTGACCTGTTCGAGGCCCAGGTCGCTGGCAACCTGAAGTGCAGTGCCGACCTTGTGCGCGAACGGCGCTTTGGCACCCTGCCGACCGTGACTGCGCGTATTGCCAAGCTGGTCGAGCGGGGTCTGCTCAAGGCAGTGATCGTTAGTGACCGGCGTATCCACCTTCTTGAGGTCACGCCCAAAGGCATGGCCTTGCTCGCCGCGCGCGACCGCCTGTTTGCCGGCGATGGGGGCGCTGGGCCCTGACCTCGGTTCGCCAAGCAACGGTGTCAGGCGCCGAACAAGCCTTTCAATAGCTGCGCCAGGACCGCAGACGCGATGGCCGCGTTCATCCATTTGAGCACGGCGAGGTCGGTGCGGACTGGTGCTAGCGCGATCTCCAGTTGTTCGCGAGTCACGAGTTCCCGTTGTGCGTCGACCATCGCCCGCACCATCGCCTCGGCTTGCTGCCGGTCGATGCCTGCCTGAGTCAGCCGGTCGGTCATCTGCAAGGTGTCGAGCGCCATGGGTGCATCGTAATGTAGCACCCGTGCGGGCGGAATCCGGCAATTGGTCGATGTGGAAGCGCCGAACGCCATCCTGCGCGCATCGACCGACCGACTCGCCCGTCGTTGGGGGAAACGTGGGGGGTGGATGAGTCCCGGAGGCGCAAAAGCACAAGGGGTTGGGACTCGTCGTCTCCAACCCCTTGATTTTTATGGCGCGCCCGAAGAGATTCGAACTCCTGACCCCCTGGTTCGTAGCCAGGTACTCTATCCAGCTGAGCTACGGGCGCATAAAACGTTCAGGCCGTGGCGGAGACAGAGGGATTCGAACCCTCGATACGAGTTTTAGCCCGTATGCTCCCTTAGCAGGGGAGTGCCTTCGACCTCTCGGCCATGTCTCCAGCAGGCCGCGGATATTACCGCACGGGGCCAATGCCGGTCAAACCGGCTCCGTGCCAGAGCGCGGCCTCAGGCGGCTTTGGGCTCGCCGTCGAGGCCGAAGGCGCGGTGCAGCACGCGCACCGCCAGTTCCATGTACTTGTCGTCGACGACCACCGTGATCTTGATCTCGCTCGTGCTGATCATCTGGATGTTGATGCCTTCTTCGGCCAAGGTGCGGAACACCGTCGATGCCACACCGACGTGGCTGCGCATGCCGACGCCGACCACCGCGACCTTGGCAATCTTGTCGTCGCCCACCACCTCGCGCGCGCCGATGTGCGGCTTGACCGTCTCGTTGAGCACCTTGAGCGCCTTCTGATACTCGTTGCGGTGCACCGTGAACGAGAAATCGGTGGTGCCGTCGCGGCCGACGTTCTGGATGATCAGGTCGACGTCGATATTCGCTTCGGCCACCGGGCCGAGGATCTGGTAGGCGATGCCCGGCTTGTCCGGCACGCCGAGTACGGTGATCTTGGCCTCGTCGCGGTTGAAGGCGATGCCCGAGATGATGGCTTGTTCCATGTCTTGGTCTTCCTCGAAAGTGATCAGCGTGCCTTCGCCCGGGTCTTCCATGAACGACGACAGCACGCGCAGCCGGACCTGGTACTTGCCGGCGAATTCAACCGACCGGATCTGCAGCACCTTGGAGCCGCTCGACGCCAGCTCCAGCATCTCCTCGAAGGTGATGCGGTCGAGCTTGCGCGCCTCGGGCACCACCCGCGGGTCGGTGGAGTAGACGCCGTCGACATCGGTGTAGATCTGGCACTCGTCGGCCTTGAGCGCGGCGGCCAATGCCACGCCGGTGGTGTCGGAGCCGCCACGGCCGAGCGTGGTGATGTTGCCGGCGTCGTCGACCCCCTGGAAGCCGGCGACGATGACCACGCGGCCCTTGTTGAGGTCGGCGCGCATGGCGGCGTCGTCGATCTGCAGGATGCGCGCCTTGGTAAAGGCCGAATCGGTGAGGATGCGGACCTGACCGCCGGTGGAGGAGCGCGC
>DALYGT010000028.1:0-9895 GCA_031971375.1 Burkholderiales bacterium
CGAGCCGTCGCTGGCGATGACGCGGTGGCACGGCACCAACACGCCGACCGGGTTGGCACCGCAGGCCTGCGCCACCGCCCGGTACGCGCGTGGCCGCCCGACGCGCCGCGCAAGCTCGGCGTAACTGATGACGCTGCCGCGCGGGATGCGCTGGAGCGATGTCCACACCTCGACCTGGAACGGCGTGCCGCGGAGGTCGAGCGGCAGTCCGGCAGGCCCGTCGGCGCGCTCGATGGCGAGCAGCGCGCGAGCCGCCAGTTCGCTGGCCATCGGCACCCGACGCGCCGCCGGGAAGCGCCGCATCAGACCGCGCTCGAGCGCGCCGGCATCGTCACCCAGCGCGAGCCAGCAGATGCCCTTCCCGCTCCAGGCCACCAGCGCCTCGCCGAGCGAGGTCGGAGCCAAGGTGTAATCGACCATCTGCCGAGGTTAGCAGGTGCGAGCCCCCGACCTACAGCGTCAGGCCGATCGCCACCACCTCCGGACTGCCAGCCACCGGCTCCACCGCGAATCCCAAAGTCTGCGCAAGCCCGAGCATGGCGTGGTTGGTCGCCAAAACCTCGCCGCCGATGCGCTTGAGCCCGCGCGACCGTGCCACTTCGATGAGTGACGAAAGCAGCTTCTGGCCGAGCCCCTTGCCGGTCACGCGGTCGGCCAACACGATGGCGAACTCGCACGATTCGCCATCCGGGTTGACCGAGAAGCGCGCGACGCCGACTTCCTCCTCCGGAGCCGTCGCCGTCACCGCCAACAGCGCGATCTCCCTGCTGTAATCGAGCTGGGTCAGGCGCACCAGCAACGGTCCGCTCAACTCCTGCAGCACGTTCATGAAGCGGAAGAAGCGCGCCTCATCGCTCAGGCCGGCGACAAAGTCCTGCACCAAGCCTGCATCCTCGGGCCGGATCGGCCGGATCACCACGTCGGTACCGTCCGGCAGCTGCCACAGGCTCACCAGATGCGCCGGGTAGGGGTGGATCGCCATGTGCGCGTAGCGGTCGGCGCCCGCATGCCGGTATTCCACCACCACCCGTGCGTCTGCGGCCACCGCGCCGTGTTCGTCGAGGATCAGCGGGTTGATATCCATCTCGCGCAGCTCCGGCAGCTCGCAGACCATCTCCGAGACGCGCAGCAGGACCGCCTCCAGCGCCTGCACATCCGCCGCCGGCAGGTTGCGGAAGGGCCCGAGCATGCGCGAGACGCGCGTCCCGGCGATCATGTCGCGCGCCAGTAGTGCATTGAGCGGCGGCAGCGCCACCGCGCGGTCGGCCTGCACCTCGACCGTGGTCCCGCCACTGCCGAAGGTGATGACCGGCCCGAACACCGGGTCGCTGGTCACGCCGACCAGCAACTCGCGACCGTTGGGTTTGACCACCATCGACTCGACACAGACGCCGTCCATCACCGCGTCGGGCCGGTTGCGGGCAATGTTGTCGACGATGCGCTGGTAGGCGCTGCGCACCTCGGACGCGGTCCCGAGGTTGAGGAACACCCCGCCGGCGTCGGTCTTGTGCGTGATGCCCTGCGCATTCACTTTCATTGCCACCGGGAAGCCGAGCTGCTCGGCGATGAGCAGCGCCTCGCCCGGCGAGCGCGCGATCATGGTCCGTGCCACCGGGATGCGGAAGGCCGCCAGCAGCGCCTTCGACTCCATCTCGGTGAGTACACTGCGGCGCGCCTGCAAGGCGCTGTCGACGATGACGCGGGCGGTCTCCAGGTCGGGCTGCTCAGGGTGCCCGCAGAGCGGACCGGGGACTTGCATGAGCAGCCGCTGATTGCGGTAGAACGCAGACAGGTGAGCGAACACCTCGACCGCGGGCTCCGGCGTGCGGAAGTGCGGCCGGTGCGCGGCCTCGAATGCCGCACGTGCCTCAGCCACCTGCCCCTCTCCCATCCAGCAGGTGAGCAGCGGCTTGCTGCTGGCATCGGCGAGCGCGATGACCTCGCGCGCCGCCTCCAGCGGTCGCGTCATCGCCTGGGGGGTGAGGATGGCCAGCACGCCGTCCACCGCGTCGTCGGCCAGGCAGGCCTGCACCGCTGCACGGTAACGCTCTGCCGTGGCATCGCCGATGATGTCGACCGGGTTGCCCCGCGACCAATTGGCCGGCAGCACCGCACCGAGCGCCTGCAGGGTCGCCGGCGACAGTAGCGCCAGCGGCACACCCAGATCGGCCGCGCGGTCGGCCGCCATGACGCCAGGGCCACCACCGTTGGTGACGATGGCCAGACGGTCGCCGACCGGCTTGAAGCCGCAGGCGAGCGCCTTTGCGGCCGTAAAGAGCTGGCTGACGGTCTGCACCCGCACCACCCCGGCGCGACTCACCGCCGCGTCGAAGACATCATCGGCGCCAACCAGCGATGCGGTGTGCGCCACCGCCGCGCGGCGGCCGGTGTCGTGGCGGCCGACCTTGATCAGCAGCACCGGCTTGACCCGCGCCGCCGCCCGCAGCGCGCTCATAAAGGAGCGCGCGTGGCGGATGCCCTCGATGTAGAGCAGGATGCTGCGCGTCTCCGGGTCGAGCGCGAGATAGTCGAGGATCTCGCCGAAATCGACATCGGTCGACGAGCCCATCGACACCACGCTGGAGAAGCCGACATCGTTGCCCTTGGCCCAGTCGAGGATGGCAGTGCAAAGCGCGCCTGACTGCGACACGAAAGCGATGTGCCCCTGTTGCGCGCCACCCTGGTTGAAGGTCGCGTTGAGGCCGATCCCCGGGCGCATCACGCCGAGGCAGTTTGGCCCGACGAGACGGATGCCGTAGCGGCGCGCCACCTCGAGGACGCGCTTCTCGAGCGCCGCGCCGGTCTCTCCCGCCTCGCCGAAACCGGCAGTGATGACCACCGCCGCAGGCACACCATGCAGGCCGCAGTCTTCGAGGATGGCGGGGACGGTCTCGGGCGGCGTGGCGATGACAGCGAGGTCGACTGCCTCGCCGATCGCGCCGACCGATGGCCAGGCCTTGCGCCCCTGCACCTGGTCATGGTGTGCGTTGACCGCATACAACCCGCCGGCGAAGCCGCCCTCGATCATGTTGCGCAGCACGATCGCGCCGACCGCATCGGGGCGTTCGCTGGCGCCGACGACCGCCACCGAGCGCGGCTCGAATAGCCGGCTCAGATAGTGGCGACCGATACCGTTGGAGACCGAGGGTGGGGTGCTGTCCATGGATGGCTTGTATAGCAGCCCGATATGACTGGGCGACTGTGCCATGTCAGAACAAGTGACGTGGGTGGTTGACGATCACCACGACGCACCATTCATGCGGCTGATATGACCATCATTGATTCGGATCAAGCTCCCGGCGCCTCAATGGCGCAGAATGTTGCTGCGCACAATCAGAGCCCGACAACAGAAACGGACCGATGGGCGCACACGGGGGGACAGGCGCTGCGACAGGAGCAGCCGCGATGCCCGAACATTTTTTTCACCGCTTCGGAATCGAAGCGGACGCCAGACGCCTTTGGATCGCACTGCATCAGGAGCAGATGGATTCGATCCTCTCCGGTGAGCGCCGAGTGGTCGAAGGCCTGCCGCTGCGGGTCGGCGCAATTCTCGAGTATGCGTGGTGGTACTTCAACGACAGCGGGCCCGGCCTGCTGCGCGTCGAGGTAGGCACCGACGCGGACCGCGCCGCCACCCTCTGGGAAGGCCGCATCCACGACGCCTACATCGGGCGGCTCTGCTCGGTCACGCTGCTTTGACCTGCTGCTCTGACGTACTGAGCGACCTTGATCACGGCCTTGGCCTGCCTCGACCCGGGTGACTCGCCACACAAGGGCGCGGCAGGCTTGACCCCGCGCCCGCATTGGCTGGCCGCTACTCGAGGTTCTGCGCCTGCTCGCGGACCTGCTCGATCAGCACTTTGAGTTCCATCGAAACGCGCGTGGTCTCGGTCGCCACCGATTTGGAGCCGAGCGTGTTGGCCTCGCGCTGCAACTCCTGCAGCAAGAAGTCGAGGCGCTTGCCGACCGTCCCGCCCTTGGTCAGCAGACCATCGAGTTCGTCGAGATGGGTTCGCAGGCGACCGATCTCCTCATCGATGTCGATACGGTTGGCGAACAACGCGAACTCCTGCGCCAGACGCGCCGGGTCGGCATCGACTGCCGCCTCGCGCAGGCGCGCCGCCAGACGCTCGCGGTAGCCCGCCACCAGATGCGGTATGAGCGGCTCGACCGCTGCCACCTCGGCGCGCATCGCTGCGACGCGCTCGAGCATGAGTGCGGCGAGCCGGCCACCCTCGCGGAGGCGGGTGTCGTCGAACTGCGCGAGCGCCTCAGCCAGCGCTGCCAGCACCTCGGCCTGCAGCGCCTCCATGTCGGGCTGCACGCTGTCGAGTACACCCGGCCAACGCAACAGGTCGCCGACACCGAGCCGCCGCGCATCCGGGAACACTGCGAGGACGTCGCGCTCGGCCGCGGCAAGGCTTTCAAGCAGGCGACGGTCGGGGCGCGTCGTGGCGGCTTGGCCCGGCCCCGGCTGCCAGCTCACGCGCAGGTCGACCTTGCCGCGCGCCAGCCGCGCCGCCACCGCCTCACGCAAGGCCGGCTCGACGCTACGCAACTCGTCGGGCAGACGCAGGGTCTGCTCGAGGTAGCGGTGGTTGACGCTGCGGATGTCGAGACCGATGCGCCCTGCCGCACAGTCGCGGTGGACGCTGGCAAAACCGGTCATGCTGCGGATCGCGGTCACATTGCGGCTCATGGTCTCCCCCCGGGGTGGCGGCCACGCTGCTTGGCCGCGCGATTGCGGCGTGCGGTCTTGGGGTCGGCCACCAAAGGACGATAGACCTCAAGACGGTCACCGGGCTCCAGCACCGTGTCGGCTGTGACCTTGCGACTCCAGACCCCCAACACCGGCTCGCCGATCTGCAACTCGGAGCACTCGGCGAGCAGCCCCGAGGCGAGCAACGCGGCTTGCGCCGTGGCGCCTGCATCAACCTCCAGCGCCAGCAGCCACTGGCGGTCGGGCCGGGCGTAGGCGACCTCGACACGCATCGTCGCAGCAGCAGCCATCAGTCGGCCTCCCCGAACACCTCGTCGGCACGCTTCTCGAACGACTGTACGAAGGTGCTGGCGATCCGGTTGAACACTGGCCCGATGACCTTTTCGAGAACGCGACTGGAGAACTCCCAGTGCAGTCGCAACTCGACTTTGCAGGCGGCCTCACTGAGCGGTGTGAACACCCACTCTCCCTCGAAACGCTTGAATGGGCCGTCAACGAGTGCGATGAGCATCTGGTTAGGCGACTTGGTGTTGCGCGTATGGAAGTGCGCCTTGACGCCATGGAAATTGATGTCGATACGCGCCTCGGTGACCTCGGGCGTACGCTCCTTGACCTCGACGCCGCCGCACCACGGCAAAAACTCCGGGTATGCCTCCACCGCGTCGACCAAGTCGAACATGCGTTGCGCCGGATGCAGCAAGAGGACCGACTGGACGACCTGCGACATGCACTGCCCGAGCGTAAAATCACGATTTTACAGGGTACAACGTGAGCATCGTCGACAACCGCAAAGCCTGGCACGACTACTTCATCGAAGAGAAGTACGAGGCCGGACTCGCCCTCGAGGGCTGGGAGGCCAAGGCCATCCGGGCCGGTCGCGTCCAGCTCAAAGAGGCCTATGTGGTGGTCAAGAGCGAGGAGGTCTGGCTGATCGGCTGCCACATCACGCCACTGTCGACTGCCTCGACCCACATCCACCCCGATCCGACGCGTAGCCGTAAATGCCTGATGCACGGCGAGGAGATCGCCAAACTCATCGGCAAGGTCGAACGCGCCGGCTATACCCTCGTCCCGCTTGACCTGCACTACAGCCGCGGCCGCATCAAGCTCGAGGTCGGGCTGGCGCGCGGCAAGAAGCAGCACGACAAGCGCGAAGCCGAGAAGGAACGCGAGTGGGCGCGCGAGAAGCAGCGCCTGGTTCGCCATGACCAGAAGCGCGGCGCCTGACATGGGCTGCGCCGCATGAAGGTCGAAGGCGTCCCGACCCGCGCCATCTGGCGCGAAGGCCCGCGCGTCTGCTTCCTCGACCAGACGCGCCTGCCGCATCGCGTTGCCGTGCTGCGCGCCGACAGTGTCGAGGTCATGGCGCGCGCCATCATCGACATGCAGGTGCGTGGCGCGCCGCTGATCGGCGCAGCGGCGGCCTACGGCGTGGCGTTGGCGATACAACAGGACGCCTCCGATGCCGCCCTGCGAAGCGCGCTCGAACTCCTGGGGGGCACGCGCCCGACCGCCGTCAACCTGCACTGGGCGCTGCGCCGCCAACGCACCCGGCTCACACCGTTGCCCGCCGCCGAGCGCGCTGACGCGGCATGGGCGATCGCCACGCAGGTGGCCGACGAGGACGTCGCGACCAACGCCGCCATCGGCCGGCACGGGCTCGCGCTGATCCGAGCCCTGCAGCCACGCGGCGCGCGCCTCAACCTGCTCACCCATTGCAACGCCGGCTGGCTGGCGACGGTGGACGGCGGCACCGCGCTGGCACCGGTCTATGCCGCCGTCGAGGCTGGCATCGATCTTCATGTCTGGGTCGACGAGACGCGCCCGCGCAACCAGGGCGCAGCGCTGACCGCATGGGAACTCGGCCAACAGGGCGTTCCGCACACGGTGATCGCCGACAATGCCGGTGGGCACCTGATGCAGCGCGGCGAGGTCGACGCGGTGATCGTTGGCGCCGACCGCATCGCCGCCAACGGCGACGTCGCCAACAAGATCGGCACCTACCTCAAGGCGCTCGCCGCACACGACAACGGCGTGCCGTTCTGGGTCGCCGCGCCAGTCTCCACGCTCGACGCGGCCGTCGCCGACGGCATCGCCGGGATCCCGATCGAGAATCGCGACGCCGATGAACTGCACTGGGTCGCCGGTGTCGATCATTCGGGGCAGCGTCGCCGCGTCCGCGTCACGCCCGAGGGCAGCCCCGGCCACAACCCGGCCTTCGACGTCACGCCGGCGCGCCTGGTCGACCGCATCGTCACCGAATGCGGCGCCTTCGAGGCGAGCCGTCCCGGGATCAGCGCGGCGATCCTCGCCAAGGCCGGCGAGATGCGCACGACGACCTGAGGTCGCGCCGGACGCTGCCCTCTGACCTCCATCCGACCAAACCCTGCAGGCACACCATGTCCGTCACGCCTTCCAACACCCCGCCATCTGATACCGCTCGCGGGCCCCACGCTGCGCTCATCGGCCTGATGCAGCGCTTGGTCACGCACGGCATCAACCGCGGCGCGAGCGGAAACGCCAGCGTCCGCCACGGCCACGGCATGCTGATCACGCCATCGGCGCTGCTGCCGGATGCGCTGACCCCGGAGACCCTGGTCGAGGTCGACATGGCCGGGCGCCACGACAACCCGCTCAAGCCCTCCAGCGAGTGGCGCATCCACCGCGACATCTACCGCGCCCGGCCTGACATCAATGCCATCGTCCACACCCACTCGACACACGCGGTGACGCTGGCTTGCTTGCGCGAGGACCTGCCGCCGTTCCACTACATGGTGGCGATGGCGGGTGGCCGCGATGTCCGCTGCTCGGGATACGCGACCTTTGGCACCGAGGCGCTCAGCCACACCGCCGTGGCTGCGCTCGAGGGCCGCATGGCCTGCCTGCTCGCCAACCATGGCCTTATCGCCTGCGGCCACGACCTCGCGCAGGCGGAGACGCTGGCGATGGAGGTGGAGCACCTGTGCGAGGCTTACCTGCGCGCGCGCAGCGTCGGCACACCGGTGTTGCTGTCGGACGCCGACATCGATGAGGTGCTGGCGCGCTTCGGCCGTTACCGTCGCGGCGAACTGGACTGAGCGGCATCGCGTCGACAAACATCCGGACTGACGGACATCACGCAGCCGACGACGCAAGAACCTTGCGCCTCCGCAAGGGGGGCGTAGAATCCGGACAAATCTTTTCAGGAAGACAAGATGCTGCATGGTTTGGTCGAGCTCTCACATGGTCTGATCGAGCTTCCGTGGTGGGGTTACGTCGTTGTCGCCTTGGCGCTGACCCACATCACGATCGCCTCGGTCACCATCTATCTGCACCGGCACTCGGCGCACCGCGCGCTCGACCTGCACCCGGTCCCCGCGCACTTCTTCCGTTTCTGGCTGTGGCTCACCACCTCGATGGGGACCAGACAGTGGACCGCGATCCATCGCAAGCACCACGCCCGGTGCGAGACCGCCGAAGACCCGCATAGCCCTCAAGTGCTGGGCATCCGCAAGGTCCTTTGGGAAGGCGCGGAGCTCTACGCCGCGGTCAAGAACGACGCTGAGATGCTGGAGACCTTCGGCCGCGGCTGCCCGGATGACTGGGTCGAGAGACGCCTCTACGTCCCCCACCAGAACCTCGGCATCGTGCTCATGCTCGTCACCGATGTCGTGCTGTTCGGCCCGATCGGCTTCACCATCTGGGCGGTACAGATGATGTGGATCCCGTTCTTCGCCGCCGGCGTGGTCAACGGCGTCGGCCATTACTGGGGCTACCGCAACTTCCAGTGCGACGACGCCAGTACCAACCTGTCGCCGTGGGGGATCATCATCGGTGGCGAAGAGCTGCACAACAACCACCATGCGCACCCGAGCTCAGCGCGCCTCTCGAACAAGTGGTATGAGTTCGACATCGGTTGGCTCTATATCCGCATGCTGGAGATCGTCGGTCTGGCCAAGGTCAAGAAGATCGCCCCGCAGCTTGTCACCGGCAGCTCACGCGCCGAATGCGACCAGCGGATGCTCGAAGCCGTGATCACGCATCGCTGGACCGTGCTGCAACAGTTCATGCATGACATCCGCGAGACCTGTGCCGCCGAACTCGAAACCCTCCGCCGTGCCTCGCCTCGTCATTCGATCGACTGGACCACCGTCCGCCGCTGGCTCCACCTCGACAAGGCGACACTGCCAGAGGCCGAACAAGCACGCGTCGATGAGATGCTCGGCCGCAGCGAGACGCTCTCCACCCTGCAACGCATGCGACAGGAGCTTGGCGCGTTGTGGAGCCGCTCGAACGCCACGTCCGAGCAGCTGGTGCAGCAGCTGAACGACTGGTGCCATCGCGCCGAGGCGAGCGGCATCGAGGCGCTGGTCACCTTCTCGCGGCGTCTGCGTACCTTCCAAGGCTGACGTACAACACTCCGGTTTGGCCTGGCCGTAAAACTGCCAAGAAAAAGCCCGCGGAATCAGCGGGCTTTTTCTTGCATGTGGGGGGACACCTCAGGTCGTCCCGTCAGGCGCGCCCGACTCCACCTCTTCCAGGCTGATCGGGCTGCCCGGGGAAACGAGCCGGTATCCGGCAAGCTCACCGACGCTGCCGGCAAAACGCTCACCAGCCAAGATCGCCATCAGTCGCTGGGCCGGTTTCTGCTGCGCCGTCTCGCGGGTCATCGCCAGCACGTAGCGCTCGGTCGCCAACGGTACGAAATCGAGCCCGAAACGCGTCGCCGCCGCCTCGACACCGAAGCCGGCATCGACCTGCCCGCTGGCGACATGCGCTGCCACCGCCGCGTGGGTGAACTCGATGTCGCTGTAGCCACGAATGGTCGCCGGTTCGATGCCGCCGGACTCAAGCATGCTGTCGAGCAGAGCGCGGGTCCCCGAACCCTCCTGACGGTTGATAAAGCGGACACCCGTACGCGCAAGGTCGGCGATACCGCGGATGCCGGTCGGGTTGCCGGGCGCCAGCATGAGGCCCTGTGTGCGCGTCACGAGGCGCACCAGGTGGTGCGTGCGCGGCTTGAGCCAACGTGCGTAGCGCGCGAACATCGGTTCCGCCAGGGGCCCGATCGGGATGTGGAAGCCAGCGATGTCGGCCTGGCCGCGCACCATGGCAGCCGCCGCATCGAGCGAGTTGAGGTAGTTGAGCTCGAGGCGCAGCCCGCCCTCTGCCACGACGATCTCCGGCAGCAGGGCT
>DALYGT010000029.1:0-6538 GCA_031971375.1 Burkholderiales bacterium
CGCTCGAGATCCCGGTCGCGTTGCTGGCGTTGGCGCGCAGCGGCTGAGTCGATGCGCTGATCGCGCTCGGCGCGGTGATCCGCGGCGAGACCTACCACTTCGAGGTGGTGTCGGACACCTCTGCTGCCGGCGTACTGCAGGTGCAGATGCAGACCGGTGTGCCCGTCGCCAACGGCATCCTCACCGTCGACACCGACGCCCAGGCCGAGGCCCGCGCCCACACCAAGGGTGGCGAGGCGGCCGAGGCGGCGGTGGAGATGGCGGTGCTGCTGCGTGGCCTGCGCTGACGTCGCCGCCGGCCCGCCGCATCCGCACACCCATGACCGAATCCCTGACCAAGCCGATATGACCACTCCCCAAGCCCCCGCAGGCGGCATCGGCGCAGACGGCGCTGGCAAACCACCGCGCAAGAGCCCGCGCCGGCGCGCCCGCGAGTACGCCGTCCAGGGCATCTACGAGCACCTGCTCAACGGCGAGCAGCGCGTCGAGCTGATCCTTGCCCACCTGCGCGAGAACGAGCACTTTGGCAAAGCCGACGCGCCGCTCTGCGACGCGCTGGTGCGCGGCGTGGTCGCTGCCCGCGAGGCGCTGGACGAGGTCATCGCGCCGCACCTCGACCGCGCCGTTGCCGAGCTCTCGCCGGTCGAGCATGCCGTCCTGCTGCTCGGTGCGTTCGAGCTCACGCGCCAGCCCGAGACGCCGTTCCGCGTCATCATCAACGAGGGCATCGAGCTGGCCAAGACCTTTGGCGGCACCGACGGACACCGCTACGTCAACGGCGTCCTCGACAAGGTTGCCCAGCAGGCGCGCCCGTTCGAGGCCAGCGGGCGGCCAGCCCATGACAGTCGATGAGTTCGGCACGGTGGACGAGTTCGGCCTGATCGGCCGTTACTTCACGCGGCCGGTCCGCCACACCGCGCTCGGCGTCGGCGACGACGCGGCGCTGATCGACCCGACGCCCGGCTGCCAGACGGTGGTGGCCACCGACATGCTGGTCGAGGGCGTGCACTTCTTTGCCGATGCCGATCCGCGCGGGCTGGGCCACAAGGCGCTGGCGGTCAACCTCTCCGACCTCGCCGCGATGGGCGCGCAGCCGCGCCACGCACTGCTCGGCATCGCCCTGCCGGCGGTTGACGAGGCCTGGCTCGCGCCCTTTGCCGACGGTTTCGCCGCGCTGGCCGAGCGGTATGGCGTGGACTGGGTCGGTGGCGACACCACCCGCGGCCCGCTCAACCTGTGCGTCACCGTGCTCGGCGAGGTGCCGCGCGGCACAGCGCTGCTGCGCAGCGGCGCCCGCCCCGGCGACGACATCTGGGTCTCGGGCGCGCCTGGCCTGGCCGCGCTCGGACTTGCACATCTGCGCGGCGAGTGCGTGCTTGCTGGCGGCGCGCGTGATGCCGCCTTGGCGCGCCTGCACACGCCGGAGCCGCGCGTCGCGCTCGGCTTTGCATTGCGCGGGATCGCCAGCGCCTGCATCGACGTCTCAGACGGCCTGCTCGCTGACCTCGGCCACGTGCTGCGCGCGAGTGGCGCCGAGGCGGGTACAGCCGCAGGTGGGGCCATGCCCTTGTCGGCTGAGCTGGAGTGGGGTGCGGTCGCAGCACCGTTGACAGATTTGCTGCCGCAGGCTGGCGATGCCTTGCTCCGCGACGCCGTTCTCGCCGGCGGTGACGACTACGAGTTGCTGTTCACCGCGCCTGTATCGCGCCGCGCCGAAGTCGCCACGCTGACGGCGTCGGTCGGCATGGCATCGACCCGCATCGGCCGGGTCGGGGCTGCAGCGCCGATCACTGGCAGCGACGCTGCGGCCGCCGCAGTGGTCGGCGCCGGCCCGGCGATCGCCGACCCGGTCATCACGCTCATCGAGGTCAACCGGCGCACGCAGCTCGGCCCACGGGGGTACCGGCACTTTGGCTGACGCGACCCTGCGCTTCATGTTGCGCGACCCGTTGCACGTGCTCGCACTGGGCGGCGGCACCGGCTTGCTGCCCGCCCCCGGCACCTGGGGCACGCTGCTTGCCCTGCCGCTCTACTGGTTCTTGTTCGCCGACCTGCGGGTGGCCTGGCAGGGCATCATCTGGCTGGTCGCGGCACTGCCCTGCACGGCGTTCGCCGGCATCACCGCGCGCCGTCTGGGCGACGCCGACCCGTCTGCAGTGGTGATCGACGAGATCCACGCCTTCATCGGCGTACTCATCGTGCTGCCGGCCGAGTTCCAGTGGCAGCTCTGGGCCTTCGCGCTGTTCCGCGCCTTCGACATCTTCAAGCCGCCGCCGGTCTCGTGGGCCGACCGTCGCGTCAAGGGCGGGCTCGGCGTGATGCTTGATGATTGGCTCGCGGCCGGCATGACGCTGCTTCTGCTCGCCTTGATCGCCCGCATCACCGGGCTTGCCAGCGGCTTGTAGGCTCCGCGCATGGCAGACATCATCGATCCGCAACTGGTCTGGCTCGCGACCGAGCTTGGCCACACCCTGCGCGAACGCGGGCAGACCATCGCCACCGCCGAGTCCTGTACCGGTGGCCTGATCGCCGCCGCGCTCACCGAGATCCCGGGCAGTTCGGCTTGGTATATGGCGGGTTGGGTCACCTACAGCAATGCTGCCAAGCAGCGCGATCTGGGCGTGGCTGCCGAGCTGATCCTGCACCACGGCGCGGTCAGCGGCCCGGTGGTCGAGGCCATGGCACAGGGCGCCCGCGAGCGCGCCGGCAGCGACTGGGCGATCGCCGCCAGTGGTGTGGCAGGCCCCGGCGGTGGCAGTACCGAGAAGCCGGTCGGCACCGTCTGGCTGGGCTGGGCGGGCCCGGCCGATGTGCGCAGCGAGCGGTGCCACTTCGACGGCGCGCGCGCGGCAGTTCGCCATGCGGCCGTCTGCCATGCACTCGCGACTTTGCTGAGCCGGCTGCAATAATGTCGGCATGCACTTCACCGCACTGCTGATCACCCTGTTGCTCGACCGCCTCCGGCCGGTCGCGCCACTCGAAGCCATGCTCGCCAGCCTGCGCAACGGTCTGGGTGGACTGGCGCGTGCCACCTGGGCCGGTGAGGCGCACAACCCTTGGCTCGCATTCGTGCTCGTCGCCTTGCCGCTGGCGGTGGTGGAGGTGTTCCTGCGTGGCCTGCTCGATGGCTTCGGTCTGTTGCTCGACATCGTCGTGCTGCTGCTGGTGGCGCGGGTCGCCGACGTGTTGCAGTGGGCGGACCGTGTCGCGCGTGCCCTTGACGAGGGTCGTGATGCCGATGTCGCGTCGCTGCTCGGCGAGTCGCCGCTGCCGCTGCCGACGCTCCCGTCGCAGGCCGCCGCGCGCGGGCGGGTCACCGTCGAGGTGCTGCTCCTGACCATGCACCGCCGCCTGTTCGCGCCGGTCTTGTGGTACGTGCTGTTGCCTGGTTGTCTCGGGCCGTTGCTCTACTTGCTGGTCTGCCTTGTTCATGAGGCCTGGACGCGGCCGGATGCCCCGCCGCCCTACTCGGATGCCGCCCGGCGCCTGCTCGGTTGGGCCGACTGGTTGCCGGCGCGCGCCACTGCACTGGCCATCGCCGTGGTCGGCAACTTCGAGGATGCGGTCTACGCCTGGCAGCAGCAGGCCGGCAACTGGAGCGTGAAAGAGGAGGGCGCCATCCTCGCCAGTGCCTCTGGCGCGTTGGGCAGCACACTGGGTGATCCGCGACGCGTCACCCCCGAATTCGCCTCGGCAGGTGGGGACGAGACCGCCTCGGCCGTCATCCGCAGCGCCTTGGGCCTGGTCTGGCGGGCGATCGTGCTTGGCTTTGCGGCGCTGCTGCTGATCGGCGTTGGGCGCGTGGTGGGCTGAGCCGCCGTTCGGGTCAGAGCGTCTCCCTGATCGCCTCGTAGTGCGCCAAGCGCACCGCCGGGAAGTCGCCGCGATCGGCCGCCGCGCGCACCGCGCAGTCGGGCTCGGCGAGGTGCCGGCAGTCGCGGAAGCGGCACTTGCCCAGAAAGGGCCGGAACTCGGGGAACTGTGCGTCGAGCGCATCGGCGCCGACGGCGTGCATGCCAAACACCTGCATCCCCGGCGAGTCGATCAGGTCCGAGTGCGCGTCGAGGTGGTAGAGGCGGGCGTGGGTGGTGGTGTGCCGGCCACTCTCGAGCGCAGCTGACACGCTGCCAGTGGCGGCGTCGGCATCGGCCACCAGTGCATTGACCAGGCTCGACTTGCCAACGCCTGACGGGCCGACCAGCACACTGACGTGACCGGCGAGCAGCGCCCGCACCGACTCGGCGCCGTTCGATGCACAGTTCAATGCACTCAGCTCGGTGATCTCGCAGGCGCCTTCGAATACCGCCAAGGCTTGGCGTGCGCCGGCGCGCCGCTCGGCGAGGTCGACCTTGTTGAGCAGAAGCCGCACCTGCACACCGGCGTGCTCAGCCGCGACCAGACACCGCACCAGCAAGTCCTCATCCCAGCCCGGCCAGGTGGCGACCATCACCAGCGCCTGCGTCACGTTGGCGGCGATCAGCTTTTCCTGCACCGCGTCGGCGCGGTACAGCAGCGAGGTGCGCTCGAGGACGCGTTCGATGACGCCGCCATCGCCCGCAGGGGCGATATCGGCCCAGTCGCCGCAGGCCACGCCGCCGCGCTTGCCGCGCGTCACGCAGTCGATGCGCTCGCTCGTGCCGTCGGCGGCCACTGTCTCGGCGACAAAGCGCCGACCATAGGCGGCAACGATGCGGGCGCGGCGGGTGCCGGCCAGCGGCGGCGGAAAAGCGCTGGCCGCGTTCAGAACCGGCCCGACGGCGACAACGCCTGCTGCATCAGGCCGCCGCGGTCAGCGCAGTCGCGCCGGCACCCTGCAACCGTGCGATGCGCTGGGCGGCGGGCGGGTGCGAGTCGTAGACCGCCGAATGCACCGGATCTGGCGTGAGCGTCGATGCGTTGTCCTTGTAGAGGCGCACCAGCGCACTGACCAGCGCCCCGGCGTCGGCGTGTTCGGCGGCATAGGCGTCGGCCTCGAACTCATGGCGCCGCGAGTAGCTCGCCATCAGCGGCCGCAGAACGAACAGCAGGTAGGGTGCGGTGAGCATGATCAGCAGGATGGCGCCGGCCGTGGTTGGCCGGCCCAGGCCCAGCGCCTCGAACACGACCGCGTGCTGCAGCAGCCAGCCCATCGCCGCGAATACAACGAAACTGAGGGAGAAGATGAGGACCAGCCGGCGCCGCACATGCTGCCGCTTGAAGTGCCCGAGTTCGTGCGCCAGCACTGCCTCGACCTCGGTCGGCGTCAGTCGGCTGATCAGCGTGTCGAACAGGACGATGCGCTTGGCCGCTCCGAACCCAGAGAAATAGGCGTTGCCGTGGCTCGAGCGGCGCGAGCTGTCCATCAGGTAGAGCCCGCCCGACTCGAAGCCGCATCGTGCCAGCAGCGCCTCGATGCGGTCGCGCAGCTCGCCCTCGGGCAGGCGTGAGAATTTGTTGAACAGGGGCGCGATGAGGGTCGGGTAGAGCGCCATGACGGCGACGTTGAAGCCGGCCCACACGGCCCATGCCCACGCCCACCAGTAGTCGCCGCTGGTCTGCATGATCCAGAGCACCAGCGCCATGAGCGGGCCGCCGATGGCCAGCGTCATGCCGGTCTTGACCGCGAGGTCGCGCAGGAACAGCGCCTTGGACATGCGGTTGAAGCCGAACGAGGTCTCGAGCCCGAACACGCGTTGCCATGCCAGCGGCAACTCGACCAGCGACGTCAGCACACTCACTGCGCCGATCAACAGCAACCCCTGCAAAAGTCCATCGCCACCGAGCGCGGTGGCGATCTGCGCATCGAGCCAACCGATGCCGCCGCCCGCAGTGAGTATCAGCAGCAGACCGGTGCCGAGCAGCAGTTCGTGCATGGCATGGCGGGTCTTGGCGACCGTGTAGTCGGCAGCGCGTGCGTGCGCCTCACCCCCGACCGCTTCGGCGAAGGCCGGCGGCACCGCATCGCGGTGGGCGGCGACATGGGCGATCTGCCGGCGAGCCAGCCAGAGGCGGGCCAGCGTCACCGAGGTGACCAAGACGATGAAGGCCTGGGAGATGGCTTGTGGGACGGGATCCATGTGTGCTTTGCTTGCTTTCGAGGTGGTGTGTGTCCTGTCGGTGCGCGGTTGGTGGCTGAACGCGGCCCAACGCACCGGCGCGCTGGAGTCGGACCGCGCTGCGGGGCCGCGGTTCGGCGCCTGTGGTCAAGGCGGAGGCCCGCCCTGTGCGACAATCCGGCAACTTGCAGACTGTGCGCGGTGCTTGTCGCCAAGACAAGCGCCACCGCGCGTGGCCCCCCCTGCGTAATTTACTGAATCCGGCGCCGCGGCGCCCGACCTTTCATGCCCAACGCCCCCGCTCCCGCCTCCGCCGCCACCACCCGCTGGGTCTGGCTCGACCTCGAGATGACCGGCCTCTCGCCCGAGCGTGACCGCATCCTCGAGGTGGCGATGGTGGTCACCGACGGCGAGCTCAACGTCATCGCCGAGGCGCCGGTCTGGGTGGTGCACCAGTCCGACGCCGCACTCGCCGGCATGGACGCCTGGAACACCGGCACGCA
>DALYGT010000029.1:6638-9735 GCA_031971375.1 Burkholderiales bacterium
GACGTCTACGAGTCGATCGACGAGGCGCGCTACTACCGCGAGGCGGTCTTCAAGTCGCGTGGCTGAGGCGCTGGTGTGACCGGCGGTGCCGAGAGCGTCGTCGTGTCCTGCGGGACCTCTTGCCATTGTCCGGCGTTGAGCATCTGCAAGGGGCGAAAGTCGACCTTGTAGCGCATCTTCGGGCTCTCGCCGATCCAGTAGCCCAGATACAGGTGCGGCAGGCCGTGGCGCCGACACCAGTCGATCTGCCAGAGCACGCCATAGGTACCAAGGCTCGACTGCGGCAGGTCCGGGTCGTAAAAGGTGTAGACCGCCGACAGGCCATCCGCCAGGCGGTCGATCAGCGAGACCATGCGCAGCACCCCGTCCTCGCGGAACTCGACGAGCATCGAGTCGACCCGGCTCTGCAGCAGGAAATGTGCGTACTGCTCGCGGCTGTCATGGTCCATGCCGCCACCGCTGTGGCGCGCGCTCTGATAGCGCAGATAGAGCGCGTAGTGTTCTTCGGAGAACGCCAACGTGCCTTCGCGCGCCTCGAGACCGGCATGGCGTCGCTGCGCACGCCGCTGGCTCCGGTTGGGCACGAATGGGTCGACCAGCACGCGCACCGGCGTACAGGCGCGGCAACTGTCGCAGTAGGGTCGGTAGGTGAACAGGCCACTACGCCGGAAGCCGGCACGCACCAGTTCGCCGTAGACGTGGCTGTCGATGAAGTGACCGGGGGTAGCGACCTGCGAGCGGGCCAACCGCCCCGGCAGGTAGGAGCAGCCGTACGGCGCAGTCACATAAAACTGGAGGACCTGATAGGGCAGGTCACGTAAGGAGCTCATTGTCCAGCTGCCACTTCCCGGGAGCCAGACCACAGTCTACCAACTCTGCGAGCCGGGCGATGAAGGCATCGCGCGGGATCGGTACGGCACCCATCGACGCAAGATGGGTGGTCTCCATCTGGCAGTCGATCAGACCGAAGCCCCAGCGTTGCAATTGGCGGCACAGGTGCACGAGCGCGATCTTGGAGGCGTCCCGCTGCACATGGAACATCGATTCGCCAAAGAAGATGCGACCGATGGCAAGGCCGTAGAGCCCGCCGACGAGGTGATCCTCGTTCCAGACCTCGATCGAATGTGCGTAGCCTTGGTCATGCAGCTCCAGGTAGACGCTGCGGATGGCCGGGTTGATCCAGGTGCCGTCGTCGCGACGCAGGTCGGCGCAGTTGTCGATCACGTCGGCAAACGCGGTGTCGGCGTGCACCTCGTAGCTGGCATTCCGCAGCGTCTTGATCAGGCTGTGCGAGACATGAACGCCCGACGGGTCCAGTACCATGCGCGGGTCCGGGCTCCACCAGAGGATCGGGTCGTCGTGGGCGTACCAGGGGAAGATGCCCGAGCGATAGGCGCGCAACAGGGTGTCGACGTCGAGCCGCCCCCCGGCGGCCAGCAGGCCGTTGGGGTCGCGCAACGCTGCCGCCACCGGCGGGAAGGGCGCACCCGGAGACAGCCAGGGGATCATCGACGACCTCTCACACTACCTCTCTGAACACGTTCCCAACGATCTGGAACGCATCTAATACTAAACGCAGTCTCGCAGATGCACCACAAGTGAACAACGACACCGCCTGTTACCACTGCGGCCTGCCGGTCCCGGTCGGCGAACGCCTCGCCGTACGGGTGGGCGGGAGCCCGCGGCCGATGTGCTGTCGCGGCTGTGCGGCAGTGGCGCAGGCCATCGTCGACGCCGGTATGGAGCGCTACTACGCGCAGCGCACCGCGCTACCGGATGGTCGTGCCGAGCCGGTCCCGGATCTCGCCGAGCTGGCGGTGTATGACAGCCCGGCGCTGCAGGCCGGTTTCCTCGACGCGCCGCCTGCGGATCCGGAAGGCAGCGTCTGCGAAGTCAACCTGATGCTCGAAGGCGTCACCTGCGCCGCCTGCCTCTGGCTCAATGAGCGCCACCTGGCTGCACAACCGGGCGTGCTGGCGGTCGAGGTCAATTTCAGCACCCACCGTGCGCGCGTACGCTGGGACCCGGCGCAGACACGACTCTCCCGGCTGCTGCTGGCGGTGGCAGCGATCGGCTATCGCGCGCATCCTTTCGACGCACGCCGCCGCGACACCCTCATGCAGCGCGAGCGCCGCACCGCCTTGTGGCGCTTGCTGGTGGCCGGACTGTCGTCGATGCAGGTGATGATGTATGCGGTGCCGGTGTACCTGGCCGGCGCGGGCGACATGAGCGTCGGCGATGAGCAGCTGATCCGCTGGGCCAGTCTGGTGCTCACGCTGCCGGCGATCGTGTACTCCTCGGCGCACTTCTTCCGCAACGCCTGGCGTGACCTGCGCTTGCGTCGGCTTGGCATGGACGTGCCGGTGGCGCTGGGCATCGCGGTGGCCTTTGCCGCCAGCGTCTGGGCCACGGTGACCGGCACCGGCGAGGTCTATTTCGATTCGGTGACGATGTTCGTCTTCCTGCTGCTCGGCGGGCGCTACCTCGAGCTGCGCGTGCGCCAGCGTGCCACCGATGCCGTGGACCGGCTCTCGGCGGTGGTGCCGGCGGTGGCAGACCGCCTGCCCGACTGGCCGGATGGTCGGCGCAGCGAGGCGGTGGCGGTGGCAAGCCTCGCCGTCGGTGATGTGGTGAGCGTGGCGCCGGGCGCGGTCGTCCCGGCAGATGGTGTGGTGGTCGAGGGCGATTCCGCAGCCGACGAGAGCCTGCTCACCGGCGAGTCGCTGCCCGTACCCAAGACGGTCGGTGCAAGCGTGACCGGTGGCTCGATCAACCTGCAGAGCCCGCTGCTGGTGCGCGTCGCGCGCATCGGTGCCGAGACCACCGTGCAGGCCATCGTCCGCCTGCTCGATCGCGCGCTGAGCGAGAAGCCGCGCGGCGTTGCCGACGCAGACCGCCTGGCCGGACGCTTCGTCGCGGGTGTCCTGGTGGCGGCTGCGCTGACCTGCGTGGCGTGGCTCTGGGTCGACCCTTCGCGTGCCCTCTGGGTGGCGGTCTCGGTGCTGGTGGTGACCTGCCCGTGTGCGTTGGCGCTCGCGACCCCGGCTGCCCTCACCGCCAGCACCACGCGACTGGCGCGCCAGGGCGTGCTGGTGAC
>DALYGT010000030.1:0-9318 GCA_031971375.1 Burkholderiales bacterium
TTCATCCGCGACATGGACGCTGCTTGTGCCCCAGGGGTCGATCGTGCCTAAGCGGACCGACATCCATTCCATCCTGATCATCGGTGCCGGCCCGATCGTCATCGGTCAGGCTTGCGAGTTCGACTACTCCGGCGCCCAAGCCTGCAAGGCACTGCGTGAGGAGGGCTACCGCGTCATCCTCGTCAACAGCAACCCGGCGACGATCATGACCGACCCGGAGATGGCCGATGTCACTTACATCGAGCCCATCACCTGGCAGGTGGTCGAAAAGATCATCGAGAAGGAACGCCCGGACGGCCTGCTGCCGACCATGGGCGGCCAGACCGCGCTCAACTGCGCGCTCGACCTCGCCCGCCACGGCGTGCTGGAAAAGTACGGCGTCGAGATGATCGGCGCCCGCGAAGAGGCGATCGACAAGGCCGAAGACCGCCAGAAGTTCAAGGAAGCGATGACCCGCATCGGGCTCGAGTCGGCACGCTCGGGCGTCGCGCACAGCATCGAGGAAGCGCTCGCGGTGCAGGCCAAGGTCGGCTTCCCCGCCATCATCCGGCCGTCCTTCACCATGGGCGGCTCCGGAGGCGGCATCGCCTACAACCGCGAGGAGTTCCTCGCCATCTGCGAACGCGGTCTCGAGGCCAGCCCGACGCGCGAAC
The DNA here is from genome assembly GCA_031971375.1 of Burkholderiales bacterium. Taxonomy (GTDB): domain Bacteria; phylum Pseudomonadota; class Gammaproteobacteria; order Burkholderiales; family UBA3065; genus UBA3065. Next base: position 654 of record DALYGT010000030.1, read on the forward strand.
TGCTGATCGAGGAGTCGCTGCTCGGCTGGAAAGAGTTCGAGATGGAGGTCGTGCGCGACCGCGCCGACAACTGCATCATCGTCTGCTCGATCGAGAACCTCGACCCGATGGGCGTGCACACCGGCGACTCGATCACCGTCGCGCCGGCGCAGACGCTCACCGACCGCGAATACCAGATCATGCGCAACGCGAGCATCGCGGTGCTGCGCGAGATCGGCGTCGACACCGGCGGCTCCAACGTGCAGTTCGCCATCAACCCGCGCGACGGCCGCATGATCGTCATCGAGATGAACCCGCGGGTCTCGCGCTCGTCGGCGCTGGCGTCCAAGGCCACCGGCTTCCCGATCGCCAAAGTCGCCGCCAAGCTGGCCTGCGGCTACACCCTCGATGAGTTGCAGAACGACATCACCGGCGGCGCCACCCCGGCTTCCTTTGAGCCCAGCATCGACTACGTCGTCACCAAGATCCCGCGCTTTGCGTTCGAGAAGTTCCCGCGTGCCAATGACCGCCTGACGACGCAGATGAAGTCGGTGGGCGAGGTGATGGCCATGGGCCGTTGCTTCCAGGAAAGCTTCCAGAAGGCGCTGCGCGGCCTTGAGGTCGGTGTCGATGGCCTCAACGAAAAGAGCGCCGACCGCGAGACCATCGTCAAGGAGATGCGCAGTCCCGGGCCGGAGCGCATCTGGTACGTCGCCGACGCCTTCCGCGTCGGCATGACGCTCGACGAGGTGTTCGGCCACAGCAAGATCGACCCGTGGTTCCTCGCGCAGATCGAGGACATCGTTCAGCGAGAGCGGGCGCTCGTCGGCCGCGAGGTCGCATCCATCAGCGTCGACGAGATGCGTTCGCTCAAGCGCGCCGGCTTCGCCGATCGTCGCATCGGCCAGCTCACTGGCAGCAATGGCGACGCAGTTCGCGCGCGGCGTCACGCGCTCGGCATCCGCCCGGTCTACAAGCGCGTCGACACCTGCGCCGGCGAGTTCGCCACCTCGACCGCCTACATGTACTCCTGCTACGACGAGGAGTGCGAGTCGCGGCCGTCGTCCAAGAAGAAGGTGATGGTGCTCGGCGGCGGGCCCAACCGCATCGGTCAGGGCATCGAGTTCGACTACTGCTGCGTGCATGCGGCGCTCGCCCTGCGCGAGGACGGCTTCGAGACCATCATGGTCAACTGCAACCCGGAGACCGTCTCCACCGACTACGACACCTCCGACCGCCTCTACTTTGAGCCGCTCACCCTCGAGGACGTGCTCGAGGTTGTGGCGGTGGAGAAGCCGTGGGGCGTGATCGTGCAGTACGGTGGCCAGACGCCGCTCAAGCTGGCGCGCGACCTCGAGCGCAACGGTGTGCCGATCATCGGCACCAGCCCCGACAGCATCGACGCTGCCGAGGACCGCGAGCGCTTCCAGAAGCTGCTGCACGACCTCAAGCTGCTGCAGCCGCCCAATGCCACCGCGCGCACCGAGGCCGAGGCGCTGGTCAAGGCCGCCGAGATCGGCTACCCGCTGGTGGTGCGACCGAGTTACGTGCTGGGTGGCCGGGCCATGGAGATCGTCCACGCGCAGGCCGACCTCGAGCGCTACATGCGCGAGGCGGTCAAGGTGTCCAACGACAGCCCGGTGCTGCTCGACCGCTTCCTCAACGACGCCATCGAGGTCGATGTCGACGCCGTCTGCGATGGCACCGACGTCGTCATCGGCGGGGTCATGGAGCATATCGAGCAGGCGGGTGTGCACTCCGGCGACTCGGCGTGTTCGCTGCCGGCGTACAGCCTCGCGCCGGCGATCATCGACGAGATCCGCCGCCAAACCGCCCTGATGGCGCATGCACTCAAGGTGGTCGGCCTGATGAACGTGCAGTTCGCGGTGCAGGGCGAGACCATCTACGTGCTCGAGGTCAACCCGCGCGCCTCGCGCACTGCGCCCTTCGTCTCCAAGGCGATCGGCGCGCCGCTGGCCAAGATCGCCGCGCGTTGCATGGCCGGTCGCAGCCTGCGCGAGCAGGGCTTCACCCACGAGATCGTGCCGCCCTACTACTCGGTCAAGGAAGCGGTCTTCCCCTTTATCAAGTTCCCCGGCGTCGACACCATCCTCGGCCCGGAGATGAAGTCGACCGGCGAGGTGATGGGCGTCGGCGAGACCTTCGCCGAGGCCTTCGTCAAGAGTCAACTCGCTGCCGGCGTGCGCCTCCCCGCGGGCGGTCGCGTCTTCCTCAGCGTCCGCGATGCCGACAAGGTGGCGACCATCGAGGTGGCGCGTTCGCTCGCAGGGCTCGGCTTCGAGCTTGTCGCCACGCGTGGCACTGCCGCCACGTTGGCTGCCGCCGGGCTCGAGGTGAGCCCGGTCAACAAGGTCACCGAGGGCCAGCCGCATATCGTCGACAGCATCAAGAATGGCGAGATAGCGCTCATCATCAATACCGTCGATGAGAAGAAGAGCTCGATCGAGGACTCTTGGTCGATCCGCAATGCTGCCCTGCAAGGCCGCGTCACCTACTACACCACGGTCGCCGGTGCGCGCGCTGCCGCGACCGGTATCGGCCACTTGCAGACCCTCGAGGTCTACCCGCTGCAAGGCCTGCACGGCCGCGCCCACTGAGCATACCCATCATGCAGAAGACACCGCTGACCGTTAACGGCGCCAAGAAGCTCAACGCCGAACTCCACCACCTCAAGACCGTCGAGCGCCCGCGCGTGATCGACGCCATCGCCGAGGCGCGCAGCCACGGAGACCTTTCCGAGAACGCCGAGTACGATGCCGCCAAGGAGCGGCAGAGCTTCCTCGAGGGGCGCATCGCCGAGATCGAGGCCAAGCTCGGCAACGCGCAGATCATCGACCCGAGCACGCTGGATGCCGATGGCCGTTGCGTGTTCGGCGCGACGGTGGATCTGGAGGACCTCGAGTCTGGCGCGAACGTCACCTACCAGATCGTCGGCGACGACGAGGCCGACCTCAAGGAAGGCAAGATCAGCATCTCCAGCCCGATCGCACGCGCGCTGATCGGCAAGGAGGCGGGCGAGACCGCCGAGGTGCAGGCGCCCGGCGGGGTTCGGGAGTACGAGATCCTCGACGTCCGCTACATCTGACAGAGCGCTGCAGAACTGCTGCGGTGGCGTCTTTCAGCGCCCTGTCGGGGCCGGCGACAGACGCTCGGCCGGGAACACCGCCCGGAACACGCTGCCGACGCCGGGCTGACTCTCGATCTCGAGATGTCCGCCGTGGTGGGTCAAGGCGTGCTTGACGATGGCCAGACCCAGCCCGGTGCCGCCGCTCTCGCGGGAGCGGCTGCTGTCGACCCGGTAGAAGCGCTCGGTCAGGCGTGGGAGGTGCTCGGCGGCGATGCCCGGTCCTTCGTCCTGTACCGCCAACACGCCGACGGTCCGCCTCGTCGGCCCCACAGCGCGCGCCCAGCTCACTGACACTCGACTCCCTTCTGGCGCATAACGCAGCGCATTGGTCAGAAGGTTGCCGGCGATGCTGCGCAACTCCGTGGGTGCCCCGCAAAGTTGCAGGTCCGGGTCCGCGTCGAGGGTGACGGTGTGGCGGCCCTCATCGACCACCCGGGCTTCGGCGACCAGCGTGGCCAGCAGTGCCGGCAGGTCCACCGGCCGCATCGGTGGCGGTTCCGGCGCGCTCTCCAGCTGCGCCAGCGTGAGCAGGTCGGACACCAGGCTCTGCATGCGTTTCATCTGGCTCTGCAGCAGGGGCAGGATGCCTGGCAGCGTCTCGGCGGCTTCCTCGACAGTGAACCCCGAGAGCGTCTCGACGAAGCCGGAGACCACCGTGATCGGCGTCCGCAACTCGTGCGAGACGTTGGCGACAAAGTCGCGTCGCATGCGGTCGACCTGCTCGCGGTCGGACACATCGCGACTCACGATCAGGCGCTGCGCGTCGCCGAACTCGACCACGAACACCTGCAACGCGAGCCCGGTCTGGTGTGCCGGATGCATCAAGAGCGGTTCGCTAAAGTCGGCGAGCGACATGTAGCCGGCGAACTGCGGGTCGCGCACGAGGTGCGTCATCAGGTTGCCGCGGTCACGGCGCAGGTCGAGGTTGAAGTGGCGCGCGGCGAGGTCGTTGAGCCAGAGGATGCGGCGGTCGCGGTCGAGGGCGATGACGCCCTCCGGGATGGCCTGACCCGCCGCCTCGAAGCGACCCACCTCGGCCTGCAGCCTGGCGAGCTCGCCGGCCTGCTGCCGACGTTCCCGCGACAGCAACAGGTTGAACTCCTGCCAGAGTTCGTCGTCCGCCGGGGGGCGCCGCGAGGGCTCCGCCAGCCATTCCAGCAGGCGGGCTTGACGCCGGGCCTGACGCAACAGGAGTAAGGCAAGCGCTGCCACGAGGCCGATCATCGCCCAGTGCCGGCCACCGACGAGGCTGCCTGCGGTCGCTGCCGAGACCGTCCACGCCAGCCAGGACAGCAACATGACTACATCGGGCACGGGTCAGGCGTCGCGGCAGGCTGCGCGTCAGTCAGGGTTCGCGGAGAAGCGGTAACCAGTGCCGCGCACCGTCTGAACCAGTCTGTCGAGTCCGCCCGGTTCCAGCGCGGCGCGCAGCCTGCGGATGTGAACATCGACGGTTCGCTCCTCGACAAAGACATGGTCACCCCAGACCTGATCGAGCAGATGGCTGCGGGTGTGCACCCGCTCTGGGTGTGTCATCAGGAAATGTAGCAGGCGGAACTCGGTCGGGCCGAGGTTGAGCGTCTCGCCGTTGCCACTGACCCGGTGTGTCTGCGGGTCGAGGCGCAGACCGCCGGCATCAACCACATCGTCCGTCATCTGCGGGGCGCGGCGGCGGAGCACCGCCTTGATGCGCGCCAACAACTCGCGCGGCGAGAATGGTTTGGTGACGTAGTCGTCAGCGCCAGCGTCAAGCCCCAGGACCTTGTCGCCTTCTTCCGAGCGGGCAGTCAACATGATGATCGGGATGGTCCGCGTGCGTGGATCGGCCCGTAGGCGCCGCGCCAGTTCGATGCCGCTGGTGCCCGGGAGCATCCAGTCGAGCAAGATGACATCCGGCAGCGCGCTGCGCACCACGGACATCGCCTGCTCGGCATCTGCCGCACGCACAACCAGGTGGCCGGCGTGCTGGAGGTTGAAGGCGATCAGTTCCTGGATCGCCGGCTCGTCCTCGACGAGGAGGATGGTTGCGGCCATGTGTCGTCCGTGATGTCGGTGTTCCCGCGTGCCCGCGAGACTATGACGTCTTTGTTGCGGAAACATGAAGGCCGCGCGCTGTCGCTGTCTCGGGCCGCTCGGGGCATCCCTGCTACCATGCCGGCATGACAAAATCGCCCGAGACCCGCACCACCCATTTCGGCTTCCAGACGGTCGCCGAGGATGAGAAGGCCGGCCGCGTACGCGAGGTGTTTGCCTCTGTGGCGCGCCGCTACGACATCATGAATGACCTGATGTCGCTCGGGCTGCACCGCCTGTGGAAGCGCTTCGCGGTAGAACTCTCGGGCGTCCGTCGTGGCGACCGCGTATTGGACGTCGCCGGTGGTTCCGGAGATCTGAGCCGCCTCTTCCGCGAGCGTGTCGGTCCGGACGGCGAGGTCCTGCTCACCGATATCAACGCCGACATGCTGCAGGTCGGGCGTGATCGCATGATCGACGCCGGCATGCCGGTGCCGGCCATCCAGTGTGACGCCGAGCGGTTGCCGTTCCCCGACTGCCGTTTCGATTGCGTGATCGTCGCTTTTGGCCTGCGCAATATGACGCACAAGGAGCTCGCGCTGACCGAGATGCGCCGTGTGCTCAAGCCTGGTGGCCGTCTGCTGGTGCTCGAGTTCTCCAAGGTCGCGGCACCCCTGCAACCGCTCTACGATGCGTATTCGTTCAAGATCCTGCCGGCACTCGGTCAGCGCATCGCCGGTGACGCCGAGAGCTACCGCTATCTGGCGGAGTCGATCCGCATGCACCCCGATCAGGCCACGCTGCGGCAGATGATGTTGGATGCCGGCTTTGGCACCGTGGACTGGTTCAACCTGACGGCCGGGGTGGTAGCGCTGCACCGGGGCACACGGACCGACTGAACATGCCGTCCTTCAAGACGCCGCCCCTCCTGGCGCCGGCTGCCGAACGGCTCGCTGCCGCCCTGCGTCGATCGCCACTCTACGATCCGGTGCGCGAGCGCCTGCGGCCGTTCGCCGGCAGGACGTTGCGCGTCGATGTAGCCGGGCTCGGCCTCGGGTTTGCCGTCGGCGACGATGGCGACTTGCATGTGGCTGACAGCGCCGCCCCCGACCTGCACCTCGAGATCCCGCCCGACCGCCTGCTTCGCCGTGCTTTGGGCGACGCCAGCGCGCTCGAAGGCCTTGCTTTCAAGGGCGACGCCGCCATGGCACAGACGCTGGCGGCGATCGCCCGCGATTTCTACTGGGATTGGCCGACTGCGCTGGAGTCGGTCTTGCCGCCGCCGGTCGCGGCGCCGCTCGGTCTGGTGGCCGGGCGCGTGCAGGCGGCCTGGCGCCAGGTGGGCGAGCGCGTCGATGCCGGCATGCGCGACTTCGTGCGTAACGAGTCGGGCATGGTCACGCCGCAGGAGATGCGGGGCTTTCTCGACGGTGTCGACGAATTGCGCGAGGCGGTCGACCGGCTCGGGGCGCGCCTCGACCGCTTGCAGCGCAAGTCCTCCTGATGCGTCTGCTGCGACTGCTGCGCATCGTGCGCGTGGTCTGGGCCTATGGCCTCGACGACCTGCTGCTGCCGCGCCGCTGGCGCTGGAGCGCGCGACTCGGCCGGCGCATCACCCGGACGCCGCGGGGCGACCGCCTGCAACTCGCACTGGAGAGTCTCGGCCCGATCTTCGTCAAGTTCGGTCAGGTGCTGTCGACCCGCCGTGACCTCATCCCGGCGGACATCGCCGACCGCCTCGCGCACCTCCAGGACCGCGTCGCGCCCTTCCCCGGCGAGCAGGCGGTGGCAGTGCTCGAGCGCGCGTACCGCAAGCCGCTCGACCAGGTCTTCGCCAGCTTCGACATCAAGCCAGTGGCCAGCGCCTCGGTGGCGCAGGTGCACTTCGCCGTGCTGCCGGACGGCCGCGAGGTCGCCGTCAAGATCCTGCGCCCGGGCATCGAGTCGGTGATCGCCAGCGATGTCGCGCTGATGTATGTGCTGGCCGGTCTGGTCGAGCGCATCTACAGCGACGGCAAGCGGCTCAAGCCGCGGCAGATCGTCGCCGAGTTCGAGAAGCACATCGGACAGGAGCTGGACCTCATGTTCGAGGGCGCCAACGCCAGCCAGTTGCGCCGCAACTTCGAGAAGTCGCGCCTGCTGTACATCCCCGAGATCCACTGGGACTGGTGTGAGCGCAACGTGCTGGTGATGCAGCGCATGAGTGGCACGCCGATCAGCCAGGTCGCGAGGCTGCGGGAGAAGGGTATCAGCATCCCCAAGTTGGCCCGCGAGGGCGTCGAGATCTTCTTCACGCAGGTGTTCCGCGACGGCTTCTTTCACGCCGACATGCACCCCGGCAACATCATGGTGCATGACGATGGCACCTACATCGCGCTCGACTTCGGCATCGTCGGTACCCTCTCCGAGGTCGACAAGAACTACCTCGCGCGCAACTTCCTCGCCTTCTTCCGCCGCGACTACCGCGGTGTCGCGCAGGCCCACGTCGATGCTGGCTGGGTGCCGGCGGGTACCCGGGTCGACGAGTTCGAGTCTGCCATCCGTGCCTGCTGTGAGCCGATCTTCGACCGTCCGCTCAAGGAGATCTCCTTTGGTCGTGTGCTGCTGCGCCTGTTCGAGACCTCGCGCCAGTTCCAGGTCGAGATCCAGCCGCAGCTGGTCCTTTTGCAGAAGACATTGCTCAACATCGAGGGCCTTGGTCGAGACCTCGATCCCGATCTCGACCTCTGGGCCACTGCCAAGCCCTTTCTCGAGCGCTGGATGAGCGAGCAGGTCGGCTGGCGCGCCTTGCGCCGCCATGTCGAGAGTGAGGCGATCACTTGGGCCAAAACCTTGCCTCAGGTACCGCGCCTCGCGTACCAGGTGCTTTCCCGATTCAACCAGTCGGAGGACCGCGGCGACGGCCTGCAGGCGCCGCTGCGCCGGGTCGAGCGCTGGCTCGCTGTGGTGGCGACCTTGCTGGCGCTGTTGCTTGGCGCCGAGGTGTGGCGCTGGTTCGCGGGCTGAGCCTTGCTAGACTGCGACCTTTGACGCGCTGCCAGACGCCGTCTCCGGTCCGACCTCGCCATGCTCCTGACCTTTGTCATCGCCTATCTGCTCGTCTCGATCAGCATCGGTGTCGCCGCGGGCACACGGGTCAAGAACAGCAAGGATTTCGCCGTCGCCGGCCGCCACCTGCCTTTGCCCGTGGTGACCGCCACGGTATTTGCAACCTGGTTCGGTGCCGAGGCGGTGTTCGGCGTGTCGGCGACGTTTGCCACCGAAGGCCTTCGCGGTGTGGTGGCCGACCCGTTCGGCTCGTCGCTCTGTCTGGTGCTGGCGGGCGTGTTCTTCGCGCGCTACCTCTATCGCCTCAACATCCTCACGCTCGGCGACTTTTTCCGCATGCGTTACGGGCGTGGCGTCGAGGTGCTGACCACCTTGGCCATCGTCGCCTCTTATCTGGGTTGGGTCTCGGCGCAGATCAAGGCGCTCGGCCTCATCCTCTACATCGTCACCGACGGAGTGCTGGGCGCGACTGCCGCC
>DALYGT010000030.1:9328-9718 GCA_031971375.1 Burkholderiales bacterium
GTCACGATCGTGTCTGCGACCCGCTCACGGGCACGCTCGGCGGGATGCTGTCGGTGGCCATCCTCGACTTTGTGCAGATGGGTGTGGTGATGGGCGGCATCTTCTACATCGCGAGCCTGGTGTCGGACCAGACCGGCGGGGTGGCGCCGGTCATCGACAGCGCCCGTGCTGCCGGCAAGCTGGCGTTCTTCCCGCCGCCCTCATTGTCCGAGTGGCTGTCCTTCCTCGCCGCCTGGGTCACCATGATGCTCGGCTCGATCCCGCAGCAGGACGTGTTCCAGCGCATCACTTCGGCGCGCACGGCGCAGATCGCCGTCTGGGGTAGTCTGCTCGGCGCCGGCATCTACTTTTGCTTCACCTTCGTGCCGATGTTCATCGCCTACGCATCGA
>DALYGT010000031.1:0-9554 GCA_031971375.1 Burkholderiales bacterium
GTGCAGGGTGCCGCCGGTGAAGTACCCGCGCGTCTGCGACAGGTTGAGCGTCTCCATCACCACGCCCTGCCCGCCGAACGCCGAGTCACCATGCAGCAGGATGGGGACGATGAGCTTGCCTTCGCTGTCACCCACATGGTCCTGCCGCGCCCGCGCCGAGCCCTCGACCACCGGGTTGACGATCTCCAGGTGCGAGGGGTTGAACGACAGCGCAAGGTGCATCGGCCCGTGCGGGGTGGCGACATCGGCCGAGAAGCCCTGGTGGTACTTGACGTCACCCGAAGGCAGGTCGTGGTTGTGCTTGCCCTCGAACTCGTCGAACAGCTCGGCTGGCATCTTGCCGACGGTGTTGATCAGTACGTTAAGGCGACCACGGTGCGCCATGCCGATCACCGCGACCTCGCCGCCGCGCTCGGCGCAGCCGCGGATCATCTGGTCGAGCACGGCGATCATGGTCTCGCCGCCCTCCAGCGAGAAGCGCTTCTGCCCGACGTAGCGGGTGTGAAGATAGCGCTCGAGCGTCTCGGCGGCGGTGATCTTCTCGAGGATGCGCCGACGCGCGGCGGCATCCGGCAACGTCCGCATCTGCGGGCCTTCGAGACGCTGCGCCAGCCAGCGCTTCTGCTCCGGCTGGGTGATGAACATGTATTCGGCGCCGATCGAGCCGCAATAGACCGCCTGCAGCTCGTCGACGAGGTCGCGCAGCGGCAGGTCCTTGCCACCGGCAAAGTCACCGCTGTTGAACACCGTGCCCATGTCGGCATCGGTGAAGCCATAGTGCGCCGGCTCGAGCTCGGCGACATGCGGCAGGGGGTAACGGGCCAGCGGATCGAGCCGCGCCCGACGCACGCCGTAGGCGCGGTAAGCTTCGATCATCTGCAGGACGGCGATCTGTCGCGCATCGGTGGTCCCGGCGCTGCCGCTGCGCGGCGCCTTGGCCTGCTCCACAAGCGCCTGGACGATGCGCGAGTGGCTGACATCCGACGAGCCGCCGGCCGGCGGCTGATAGCCGGCAAAGGTCGAGTGCCAAGGCTCCGGTACCGCGTCCGGATCCTCCAGGAAACGCTCGTACAACGCCTCCAGATACGCCGCATTCCCCCCGTACAGGAAGGAACTGGCGCGCCACGCTTCCATCATCGGCACACCCCGCTCAAGCTGGGGCCGGCCCGCGGCCGACCCACGTCACCGCAACCGGCCGCGCCTCTCGGCACGACCGGGTCTCTGCCACAACCCGACCTCAGCGGTCCAGGTCGCGGCGCGCAGCCCCCACGTACAGCTGGCGCGGGCGGCCGATCTTGCGTTCGGGGTCCGACATGAACTCGTTCCACTGGCTGATCCAGCCGATGGTGCGGGACATGGCGAAGATCGCGGTGAACATCTTCACCGGGATGCCGAGCGCCTTGAGAACAATACCCGAATAGAAGTCGACATTTGGATAGAGTTTACGCTCGATGAAGTAGTCGTCCTGCAGAGCGATCTCCTCCAGGCGCATGGCGATCTCGAGCTGTTCGGTGGTGATGCCCATCTCGCCGAGCACCTCGTGGCAGGTCTGGCGCATCACGCCGGCACGCGGGTCGCGGTTCTTGTAGACGCGGTGGCCAAAGCCCATCAGGCGGAAGCTGTCGTTCTTGTCCTTGGCGCGGGCGATGAACTTGTCGATGTTCTTCACCTCGCCGATCTGGTCGAGCATCTTCAGCACTTCTTCGTTGGCACCACCATGCGCCGGGCCCCACAACGCAGCGACACCGGCGGCGACGCAGGCGAACGGGTTGGCGCCGGTCGAACCGGCCAGCCGGACCGTGGAGGTCGAGGCGTTCTGCTCGTGGTCGGCGTGCAGGATCATGATGCGTTCCATCGCCTTGACCGCGACAGGATTCGGCTCGTACGGCTCGCACGGCGTGCCGAACATCATGTAAAGGAAATTGCCGACGTAGGACAGCCGGTTGTTGGGGTACATGAAGGGCAGGCCTTCGTTGTACTTGTAGCTCATCGCCGCGATGGTCGGCACCTTGGAGACGAGGCGGAACATCGACAGCTCCCGGTCTTCCGGCAGGTTGACGTCGAGGTGGTCGTGGTAGAACGCTGACAAGGCACCGATCGTGCCGCACATCACCGCCATCGGGTGCGCGTCGCGGCGGAAGCCCTGGTAGAAACGGGCCAGCTGCTCGTGCAGCATGGTGTGCTTGCGGATGCGGGTCTCGAAGGCGAGCTTCTGCTCGGCATCCGGCAGTTCGCCGTACCAGAGCAGGTAACAGGTCTCGAGGAAGCTGCACTTCTCGGCCAGCTGCTCGATGGGGTAGCCGCGGTAGTAGAGCAGACCTTCGTCACCGTCGATGTAGGTGATCGCCGACTTGGTGCTGGCGGTGGCCAGGAAGCCCGGGTCATAGGTGAAGATGCCGCTGTTGGCGACCGGGCGGATGTCCATCACATCGGGGCCGATCTGGCCCTTGAGCAGTGGCATCTCGACCGAGGGACGACCGTCGGAGAAGCTGAGGGTGGCTTTGACGGATTGGGTCATGGAAAGGTCCTCTCAAAAAATGTCGGCACCGCGGCGCCGAGGCTCAAATCCGCGTCGCAAAGCCGACGATGTCGCGCACCATCGGCTCCACTTCCGGGTCGTTGCACTGGGTACGGGCGTTGAACCAGTCCCAGATGTCGTTATCCGGGTACTCGAGAAGAGACTGGAAGGCCTCCTTCTGCACCTCGGTCATCCCATCAAAACGCGCGTCGAGATACCGGGACAGGATCAGATCCAGTTCCAGCATCCCGCGCCGGCAACGCCAGCGCACACGCGCTTTCTCCCCCATCAGACTGCGGCCGTCACACCATCCGCTTGATCATGATGTCCTTGATCTTGCCGATCGCCCGGGTCGGGTTGAGGCCCTTGGGGCAGACATCGACGCAGTTCATGATCGAGTGGCAGCGGAACAACTTGTACGGATCCTCCAGATCGTCCAGGCGCTCGTTGGTGGCCTGGTCGCGGCTGTCGGCGATAAAACGATAGCTCTGCAAAAGTGCAGCCGGACCGAGGAACTTGTCGGGGTTCCACCAGAACGACGGGCACGAAGTGCTGCAACACGCACAGAGGATACATTCATAGAGGCCATCGAGTTCGAGGCGGTCCTCGGGGCTCTGCAGACGCTCGGTCTCAGGTGCCGGGTCGTTGTTGATGACGTAAGGCTTGACCGAGTGGTAGGCGCGGAAGAACTGCGTCATGTCGACGATGAGGTCACGGATCACCGGCAGACCGGGGATCGGCCGCAGGGTCACGTGGTCGCCGAGTTCAGCAACGGTGGTGATGCAGGCCAGGCCATTGCGACCGTTGATGTTCATGGCGTCCGAGCCGCACACACCCTCGCGGCAGGAGCGGCGGAACGCGAGCGTGTCGTCGTGCGACTTGAGGCGGATCAGTGCATCGAGCAGCATCTTGTCGGTGGGCTCGAGCGGGATGTCGTATTCCTGCATGTAAGGCTTGGCGTCGACATCCGGGTTGTAGCGGTAGACCGAGAAACGCATGGTTGGGCTCCTGGATGCTTAGTAGACGCGCGCCTTGGGCGGGATCGAGTCGACGGTGAGCGGCTTGAGACGAACCGGCTTGAACTCGACGCGCTGGTCCTCACTGTAATAGAGGCTGTGTTTCATCCAGTTGGCATCGTCGCGGTCGGGGAAGTCGTCGCGGGCATGCGCGCCGCGGCTCTCGGTACGCGTGTTGGCGGTGATCAGCGTCGACATCGCCACCTCGATCAGGTTGTCGACCTCGAGCGCCTCGACGCGGGCGGTGTTGAAGACCTTCGACTTGTCGGCGATGGCGGTGCGCTTGACCCGTTCGGCGACCTCGCGGATCTTGCTCACGCCCTCGGCCAACACTTCGCCGGTTCGGAACACGCCGGCGTGGCGCTGAATGATGTTGCGCATGTCGCGCCCGACCTCGGTGACCGACTCACCGTCCTTCTGATTGTCCAGCCGCGCGAGTCGCGACAGCGACAGGTCGGCAGCGTTGGCTGGCAGCGGCTTCTGCACCGGGTTGGACTTGAGCCACTCGATGGCGTGGTCGCCGGCGGCCTTGCCGAACACGACCAGATCGAGGAGCGAGTTGGTGCCCAGACGGTTGGCGCCGTGCACCGAGACGCAGGCGCACTCGCCCATCGCCCACAGGCCCGGCACCACCTCGTCGGGCGAGGTGCCGTGCGGCGCGACGACCTGGCCGTTGATGTTGGTGGGGATGCCGCCCATCATGTAGTGGCAGGTCGGCACCACCGGGATCGGTTCCTTGATCGGATCGACGCCACCGAAGCGGATGGCGATCTCGCGGATTCCGGGCAGACGGTGGTTGATGACCTCCGGCCCGAGGTGATCGAGCTTGAGCAGGACATGGTCCTTGTTCGGGCCACAGCCGCGGCCCTCGTAGATCTCGACCGCCATCGCGCGCGACACCACATCACGCGAGGCGAGGTCTTTCACCGTCGGCGCGTAGCGCTCCATGAAGCGCTCTCCGTTGGCGTTGAGCAGATACCCACCCTCGCCACGGACGCCCTCGGTGATCAGCACACCGGCACCGGCCACGCCAGTGGGGTGGAACTGCCAGAACTCCATGTCTTCGAGCGGGATACCGGCGCGGGCGCACATGCCCAGGCCGTCACCGGTATTGATGAAGGCGTTGGTGCTCGACGCGAAGATGCGGCCGGCGCCGCCAGTGGCCAACAGGGTGGCGCGCGCCTGCAGGATCATGCACTCGCCGGTCTCCATTTCGAGCGCGACCACGCCCACCACGTCGCCGTCGGCGTCGCGGATCAGGTCCAGCGCCATCCATTCGACGAAGAACTGCGTGCGTGCCCGGACATTGCGCTGGTAGAGCGTGTGCAGCATGGCGTGGCCGGTGCGGTCGGCCGCAGCGCAGGCGCGCTGCACCGGGCGAGCACCGAACTCTTGCGTGTGACCACCGAACGGCCGCTGATAGATCTTGCCGTTGTCGAGGCGGTCGAACGGCATGCCGAAGTGCTCGAGTTCGATCACCACGCGCGGCGCCATGCGGCACATGTACTCGATGGCGTCCTGGTCGCCCAGCCAGTCCGACCCCTTGACGGTGTCGTACATGTGCCAGAGCCAGTTGTCCTCCTGCGAATTGCCGAGGCTGGCAGAGATGCCGCCTTGCGCCGCCACCGTGTGGCTGCGGGTCGGGAAGACCTTGGAGAGGACGGCCACCTTGAGGCCGGCTTCCGAGAGTTGCAATGCGGCGCGCAGACCGGCGCCGCCAGCGCCGACGATCACCGCGTCAAACGAACGTACGGGAAGTCCCATCAGTGGCTCCAGACCAGTTCGAAGACCCAGCCGGCGTAGGCGACCAGCGCCAGCACGGTCAAGGTGTGCAAGGTGAGCCGGATGCTGACCGGCTGGATGTAGTCCATGTAGATGTCGCGCACGCCGATCCAGGCGTGGTAAAGCACCGACAACAAGAACAGGAATAGCGCGACGCGCATCCAGGCCGGCTCGAACACCGCTTTCCAGCCCTCGAACCCGGGCTCGGCGCCGACGATGCGCAGCGCAGCGATGACGCTGAAGGCGAGCATGACCACGGCCGTCAGGCGCTGAACGAGCCAGTCGCGCAGGCCATAGTGCGCGCCCGTGACGATCCGCTTCACCATAGTTGCACCCCCACAAGGACGGTCAGCACCAGACTGGCGACCATCACCACCGCCGCGCTCTGGCGCGCCGGGATGCGGTCGATGCCAATGTGCAGGTCGAGCAGCAGGTAACGGATGCCGGCGCAGAAGTGGTGCGAATACGACCACACCAGCACCAGCGCAGCGAGCTTGACCAGCGGCATGCCGAAGAACGCCGCAGCCGCGGCGTAACCTTCGGCCGAATCCAGCGACTGGTCGAGCTGATAGATGAGGAACGGCAGCGCAAGGAACAGCAGCGCGCCACTGACACGGTGCAGGATCGACACCTTGGCCGGCAGCGGCAGACTGATCCGCAGCAGGTCCAGATGCTTGGGCCGTTTGGCCGCACTGGCTGTGAGAGACATGTGAGCTCCGGTTGCGTGGGTGGTTGCGAGGTCTGGCGTGGATCGGTCCGGGTACGCTGCGCCTGCTGTAGCGCCACCCGAAATGTAATGGAATCAGTCCAAACTAGTAAGGTAATGATGTGCCGAGGTGTCGTAATGTCCGAGTCGCCACTCCATGGGACGGTCGTCATAGGTATAGGCCACGCGCTCGACCGCGAGCAAGGGTGTCGTCGCGTCGAGGCCCATGACCTCGGCCACCTCGGCCGGCGGCAATACCGCGCGCAGGCGCTCGGTGGCGCGGATCAGGCGCACGCCGAAGCGCGACTCGAAGAGGCTGTAGCTGGTGCCTTCCCACGCTTCGATGACCGCCGCGTCGAGCCCCTCGAAGGCCTGTGCCGGCAGCACCATATGGTCGTGGATGAGCGGCTTGCCGCCGAACAGGAGCAGCCGGCGGACCTCGATCACCGGCGCGCCCTCGTCGAGTTGCAGCATCACGGCAGCGTGTCGGCTCGCGGTCCCGGTGCGGCAGCTGATCAGGCGGCTCTGGTGCGCCTCAACACTGTCATCAGCGGCGCGCAGGCGCAAGAAACGGGTGGAATGACGGTCCTCGGCATGCGAAGCGACGAAAGTGCCGCGGCCCTGACGGCGCAACAGCAGGTTGTCGGTCGCGAGTTCATCGATGGCCTTTCGCACCGTGCCCTGGCTCACGCCAAAACGGCTCGCGAGCTCCGACTCGCTGGGGATCATCTGTCCCGGCTTCCACTCACCGCTCGCCAGGCTGCCCACCAGCAATGCCTTGATCTGCCCGTACAGCGGCTGGTAGCTCGGAATGGACGCGACCTTCTCGTTCATGCCGCGGAATCTAGCACCGGGGACGAGCAGCGTCCACATACTGCTATCTTATATAAGACATAAGTATGCACAGCGACATCGCTGTGGCACACTCGATGCTGCACTGCACACCGTCAGTTGCTGCGGCTCTGGCGGCCTCCCTCAACGATCTGTGGCTGCCCCGATGACCACCAATCCGAACTCGCCTGACGTCGTCCTCTTCCCCGACGAGAAGCCCCTGCCGATCCTTCCCGCAGCCGAGCATTACGCCGGCTCCGAGAAGCTGATGCTCAAGTCCTTCGCCCTGCAGGACGAGCTCGGGCCCGTGTTCGATGTGACGTGCGACTGCGAGGACGGTGCCGCAGCCGGGACCGAGAAGCAGCACGCCCATCTGGTGGCGCGCATGATCAATTCGGAGCACAACCACTTCGGCCGCGCCGGCACACGCATTCACGACTTCCAGCACCCGAGCTTCACCGACGACATCGACATCCTGATCGGCGAGGCGGGCGACCGCATCGCCTACATCACGCTGCCGAAGTCGCCCAACTACGCGATGGCGCTGGCGGCGGTCGAGTACATCCACAAGCGCACCCAGGCGATGGGTGTCAAGCGCACCATCCCGCTGCACCTGATGATCGAATCGCCGACCGCCGTACACGACGTCTGGAAGATCGCCGCCCTGCCGGGCTGCGAGGTGATCGACTTCGGCCTGATGGACTTTGTTTCGAGCTACCAGGGCGCCATCCCCTCGACCGGCATGCAGAGCCCGATGCAGTTCACGCACCCGCTCATCGTCCGTGCCAAAGGCGCGATCGGCACCGCAGCCGCAGCGCACGGCGTGATCGCCTCGCACAACGTGACCCGCGACGTGAAGAACCCCGCCACCGCCGGCAACGACGCACGGCGCGCCAAGGAGGAGTTCGGCTTCCTGCGCATGTGGTCGATCCACCCTTCGCAGATCCTGCCGATCGTCGAAGCCATGCGCCCCGACCCCACCGATGTCGCCGATTCCTCAGCCATCCTGCTGCTCGCGCAGGCCGCCGACTGGGGCCCGGTGTCCTACGCCGAAAAGCTTCACGACCGCGCCAGCTACCGCTACAACTGGCAGGTCCTCAAGCGTGCCCGCGCCACCGGCGTGAGCATCCCCGCCGAGGCCGAGAAAGCCTTCTTCTGAAGCCTGTCCCACCTGCCGCCACCCACCGATACAGAGACGAGGAACCGACCATGCTGCAAGCCTATCGCCAACACGTCGCCGAGCGCGCCGCTCTCGGCATCCCGCCGCTGCCGCTGGACGCCAAACAAGTCGGCGAGCTGATCGAACTCATCAAAGCACCGCCGGCCGGCGAGGACGCCTTCCTGCTCGACCTGCTGACCCACCGCGTCCCGCCGGGTGTGGACGACGCCGCCAAGGTCAAGGCCTCGTTCCTGGCTGCAGTGGCCCATGGCGAACTCAAAGTCGCGCTGATCGACAAGGCCAAGGCCACTGAGCTGCTCGGCACCATGGTCGGCGGCTACAACGTCCACCCGCTGATCGAGTTGCTCGACGACGCCGAGGTGGCCGGCATCGCCGCCGAGGCGCTGAAGAAGACGCTGCTGATGTTCGACTACTTCAACGACGTCGCCGAGAGGGCCAAGGCCGGCAACGCGCACGCGCAGGCAGTGATGCAGAGCTGGGCCGATGCCGAGTGGTTCACCTCGCGCCCGGAAGTGCCGCAGAGCATCACCGTGACCGTGTTCAAGGTGCCCGGCGAGACCAACACCGACGACCTCTCCCCGGCCCCCGACGCCTGGAGCCGCCCCGACATCCCGCTGCATTATCTGGCGATGCTCAAGAACACGCGCCCGGACGCGGCCTTCAAGCCCGAGGAAGACGGCAAGCGCGGCCCGATGCAGTTCATCGAGGACCTCAAGAAGAAGGGCCACCTGGTCGCCTACGTGGGTGACGTGGTCGGCACCGGTTCTTCGCGCAAGTCGGCGACCAACAGCGTGATCTGGGCCACCGGCGAGGACATCCCCTTCGTGCCGAACAAGCGCTTCGGTGGTGTGACGCTGGGCGGCAAGATCGCGCCGATCTTCTTCAACACGCAGGAAGACTCGGGCGCACTGCCGATCGAGGTGGACGTCAGCAAGCTCGAGATGGGCGACGTCATCGAGGTGCTGCCGTACGACGGCAGGGTCACCAAGGCCGGCGCGACGGTCGCCGAGTTCAGCCTTAAGAGCGACGTGCTGCTCGATGAAGTGCGCGCCGGCGGCCGCATCAACCTGATCATCGGCCGCGGCCTCACCGCCAAAGCGCGTGATTTCCTCGGATTGCCGGCCTCGACGGTGTTCCGCCTGCCCAAGCCGCCGGTCGACAGTGGCAAGGGCTTCACGCTGGCGCAGAAGATGGTCGGCCGTGCCTGTGGCCTGCCCGAAGGCAAGGGCATCCGCCCGGGCACCTACTGCGAACCGCGCATGACCACGGTCGGTTCGCAGGACACCACCGGCCCGATGACGCGCGACGAACTCAAGGATCTGGCGTGTCTGGGCTTCTCGTCGGACCTGGTGATGCAGTCGTTCTGCCACACCGCCGCCTACCCCAAGGCGGTCGACGTCAAGATGCACCGCGAGCTGCCCAACTTCATCAGCAACCGCGGCGGCGTCGCGTTGCGACCGGGCGACGGCGTGATCCACTCCTGGCTCAACCGTCTGCTGCTGCCCGACACCGTGGGCACCG
>DALYGT010000032.1:0-1058 GCA_031971375.1 Burkholderiales bacterium
CTACGGCGCGCCGGGCGCGAGCCAGGATCGCATCGAAGCGGCAGCGCGCGCGGCACACATCGACGCCTTCATCGCAAGCCTGCCGGACGGCTATGAGACCCGCGTCGGCGAGCGTGGCCTCAAGCTCTCCGGCGGCGAGAAGCAGCGCGTCGCCATCGCCCGGGCGCTGCTCAAGGACCCACGCATCATGGTCTTCGACGAGGCCACCTCGGCGCTTGACTCGGCCACCGAGGCAGCGATCCAGCAGGAGCTGGCGCGCGCCGCGCAGAACCGCAGCACGCTGGTCATCGCCCACCGTCTGTCGACCATCGTTGATGCCGATGAGATCCTTGTTCTGGAGGCCGGACGCATCGTCGAGCGGGGCACCCACGCCGGCTTGTTGGCAGCTGGCGGGGTCTTTGCGGACATGTGGGACCGACAGCAGCGTGAGGCCGCTGAGCCGGGGGCTGTGTCAAACTGAGCCCAAGCACGCACGAAAAATGGCAAGAGTCCACTTGATGTTCTGCGTGCAAGTAGTTATTTTGCGGGCTGTATCGGCTTGGGAGAATGAGTATGCGACACCGCAAGGGCTGGCTGGCAAGGCGTGACCGCGAGACCGTGCGCTCGCAGCGTAAGGCGTCGTTGTTCCGTCTGGCTGGTCTGGCCGTGATCGTGTGCGGCCTCGCATCGCCCGTGACCGACGTGTCGGCTGCTTCCAAGGACAAGCCGGCCGTTGCCAAGAAGGTGCGCCACAAGGCGGGCCATCCGCGTGCCAGCGTGAGCAAGGTCAGGGCCGTCAAGGCGGACAAGCCGGCGCGCCTGTTCAAAGCCGCCAGTGTCGCGGCCGCCGCCGGTGTCGCAGTCGACGAGGTCCACCCGCACATCGAGCGCTTCCGCCCGGAACCCGCCGCCTATTCGCCGCCTGAGCAGGTCAAGCCTGTTGCCAGCGGCGAACATGGCAAGTCAGTCGCCGGGGCCCCTGCCGTCGCTTCGCGCACGGTGCTTGTGTTCGACGAGACCAGCGGCAAGTCGATCTTCAGCCGCAACGACGAGCAGTCGCAGCCGATCGCCTCCATCAC
>DALYGT010000032.1:1158-9538 GCA_031971375.1 Burkholderiales bacterium
CTCGGCATGTCGCAGTCGCATTTCGAGGACAGCACCGGCCTCAATGGCGGCAACCGTGCCAGCGCCATGGATCTGGTCCGCATGGTCCAGGCCGCGCATGAATACGAGCGGATCCGCGAGTTCACCACGACCGGTTCACATGTCGCCGAGCTGGGGCGCAAGCACGTCGAGTTCCGCAACACCAATGCGCTGGTGCGCAGCCCTGACTGGGACATCGGCTTGTCCAAGACCGGCTACATCCGTGAGGCCGGGCGCTGTCTGGTGATGCATGCGCGCATCGCGGCGCGGCCGGTTGTGATCGTTCTGCTCGACGGTGACGGCAAGTACACGCGGATCGGCGACGCCGGGCGTATCAAGAAGTGGCTGGAGACCAAATGGCGCGGCGGTGACCTGCTCGCCAGCAACGTCTGAGTCGCTGCGTCTGCCGCGTTGCGGCCACGCCAAAAAAAGACCGCCCGAGGGCGGTCTTTTTTCTTCGACGTCGGGTCAGGCGTCTGGCCCGACCGGACCCGGTGCGTCGCACCACTCAGTGCGGTGCGCCCTCGGTCCGCGGCGGGTTGTACCGCGCGTGATGCTTCTCGAAGATCGCGGCGATCTCGCCTGACGCCACCAGCTCGGCGAGGGCCTTCTCCACCGCGCCGATCAACTGCGGCTTGTCGGCCTTGACCGCTACCCCAGGCTGCCAGAAAGTCTGGACCGGGCCCGTCATCTCGATGCCGCTCACCGGATACTTGTCTTTGTCGGCACCGATGAGCCCCTCGAGCTCGGTGCGTGGACCCATCACCGCGCTGATCTCGCCCTTGCGCAGGGCCTGGACGGCCTGCGTGTGGTTGAGGAAATGCTTGATGTGGTTTTGCATGCGGCCGGCGTAGAGCGCCATCAGGAATGCATCCGACCCACTGCCGACCTCGACGCCGATGTCGTGATTTTGAAAGAAAGGTTCGAGGTTCTCCAGCTTGGGGATGCGCTTGACGTCGCGCGCCACCATCAGGTTCTCGGCGTAATACGGCCCGAACAGCTTGACCTGCTTGACGCGCTCGTTGAACACCGGGTCGACCGGCATGTGCATCATCAGGTCGGCGACCTCGTTGCCCATGTAGTGGCCTTTCCAGACGTAGTTGCGCAGGTCGTCCTCGACCTTCTCATCCGCCTCCGCCCAAGCCAGATCGAGCTTGAGGCCAAGTTTGGCAGCCAGCGCCTTGGCGATGTCCACATCGATGCCACCGTCTTCCATGTCCGAGAACGGCGGGAACTCTTTGTAGACCGCGATACGCAGCACACCAGGTTTGCGCAATTCCATTGCACCCGCCAGCGGCGCGGCAAGGACAGCCATAGACACAAGGGCCACGGCCAGCAGCCGTGACAGTCCGGACGGTATCGACATGGTCACTCTTGGTGGACGGTTTCGAGCCAGGCGCGGATGGTCCAGAGACCTTCCTGGCTGAGGATGCCTTCGAACTTGGGCATGTAGACGCGGCCGTCGCGCACGGCGCCGTTGCGCACGCGCTGGGTGAAGTAGTCGTCGCCCTCGTCGCCGAGCGGCAGATAGCGCAAGTCCGGTGCGATACCGCCGGAGATGGCGCCAAGGCCGTGGCAGCGCGCGCAGTTCTGGTTGTAGGCCGAGGCGCCGATCTTGATCGCTTTGGCATCGCCGCGGTAGGGGTTGGTCTTGAGCCAGGCTTCACCGATCGGCTTGAGTTCGGACACATCGATGACTTGCGGCGTCACATCGCCGTGGGCGATGACGGCCTGCGGCGCAGCGAGCAGTGCGCCTGCTGCCATAACCGCTTTGAGCATGTTCTTCATGGTCTCTCCTGTGCAGCCCCAAGGGGCTGAAAAAACGGGCCGACCCGAGAGTCGGCCCCAAGGTAGTGAGGAGAAAAAGCTATGGCTGACAGTCAGTCAGACACAGATTACTTGGCCAACTTGAACACCCAGAGCGCACCGCCCTGGTTGAGGTAGTTGACCCGCTTGGCAACGTCGCCGCCCCACAGGGGAACAGCGCCGCCCCAGCCCGATACGACGGCAACATACTGCTCGCCGTCTTGTTCCCAGGTGACCGGGGGCGCGACCACGCCCGAACCGGTCTGGAATGCCCACAGTTCCTTGCCGCTCTTGGCGTCAAGCGCCTTGAGGTGGCCTTCCGGGGTGCCGTAGAACACCAGACCGCCCTTGGTGGTCATGGCGCCACCCCACAGCGGGGCGTTGTTCTTGACTTCCCAGACCTTCTTGCCCGACTTCGGGTCGAAGGCGCGCAGGGCACCGATGTAGTCCTCGTTGATCGGCTTGATGTTGAAGCCGGCACCGAGGAACGCGGCACCCTTCTTGTACGAGATCGGCTCGTTCCAGATGTCCATGCCCCACTCGTTGGCCGGCACGTAGAACAGGCCGGTGTCCGGGTTGTAGGCGATCTGTTGCTGGTTCTTGCCACCAAGGAACGACGGGGCGCTGAAGACGGTCTTGCCCTGCTTGTCGCTGCCCGGGTTGCCCGGACGGTTGTCGTCGACGTAGACCGGACGGCCCGACTCGAGGTCGATCTTCTCGGCCCAGGTGATCTTGTCGACGAACGGGAAGGCGTTCAGCAGCTTGCCGGACTCGGCGTCGTTGACGAAGAAGAAGCCGTTGCGGTCGGCCTTGCCGCCAGCGCGCACGGTCTTGCCGTCGGCACCCTTCATGTCAAAGGTCACGAATTCGTTGACACCGTCAAAGTCCCAACCGTCGTTCGGGGTGTTCTGGTAGTGCCAGACGATCTTGCCGGTATCCGGGTTGATGGCCACGGTCGAGCACGAGTACAGGTTGTCGCCCGGACGGGTGTGGCTGTTCCACGGGGCCGGGTTGCCGGTACCGACGTAGACCAGGTTGGTCTTGGGGTCGTAGGTGGCGCCGAGCCAGGTCGACGAGCCGCCGGTCTTCCAGGTGTCGCCAGGCCACGAGGCGTTGGTCTCGCCGGTGATGCCGTTCTCTTGGCCGTTCAGGTAGCCCATGTGGCCTTCGACCACCGGACGGGTCCAGACGATCTTGCCGGTCTTGGCGTCGCGTGCATCCAGACGACCGACGATGCCGAACTCACCACCCGACACGCCGGTGATGACCAGGCCCTTCACGACCAGCGGGGCGGCGGTGTAAGAGTAGCCAGCCGAGAACTCGTCGATCTTTTCCTTCCAGACGACCTTGCCGGTGTTCTGGTCGAGGGCGACCAGTTGCGCGTCGAGGGTGCCGAAGATGACCAGGTTGTCGTAGAGCGCTGCGCCACGGTTGACCACGTCGCAGCAGGGCATGATGCCTTCCGGCAGGCGGTGGTCGTATTGCCACAGTTCGCGGCCGGTCTTGGCGTCAACAGCGTACATGCGGCTGTACGAGGCGGTGACGAAGATCTTGCCATCGTGGATCACCGGCTGCGATTCCTGGCCGCGCTGCTTCTCGCCGCCGAACTGGAAGGCCCAGGCCGGGACCAGCTTCTTGACGTTGCCGGTGTTGATCTTGGCGAGCGGCGAGTAGCGCTGGCCGTTGGTGCCCATGCCGAAGGACAGGACGTCACCGGTCGACTTGGCATCGTTGAGGATCATCTCGTCGGTCACGGGACCGGCGACCGCGGTCAGCGACGCGCCGGCGAGGGCGGCGGCGACCAGCATCGAAAGGGTCTTGCGTTGCATCTGGATTCCTCCGGGTTATTTTGACGGCGTTGCCGTCCGGTTTGTGACGGCGTCACCGTCGGCGCCACCGCGGGAACCCATCAAGCAACAGGTGTGCCAGCCTTTAACCGCCCCCATGCTGCTTGATGCCGGGCGCAGCATAAGTTCGGCAAATCTGTAGATTTGTACGATGTATGCACTGTTGGTGCATCGCAGCAATCTGTGGCAATTACATGACCGATGCTTGCGTCGAGACCATTTTGAAGCTGTCTCATTCGAGCGCGCTGTCTCGCTCTGAGACAGTTAGCGCGAGACGGTCGGCGCGAGGATGCGCTTCTCGATGGCCGGGTAGAGGTGCGCGACCGAGCGACGGTACTCGCTGGCGGCGAGTGGCATCGCCGCCCACTCCGGCGGCAGCGGCAAGGCGAGGACGTCGTTCATGTCGAGGCCGGCGTTGGCCGACTCGACGAAGCGCGCCTCGAGCCAGTCGAGCCAGCGGCGTGTCAGGTCGATGCCGCGACGGTCGTCGAGCACCGGTCCGTGGCCTGGCACCATGCGCTTGAACGGCAGCGCCGCGAGTGTATCGAGGCTCTCGCGCCAGCGTGCGAGGTCGGCGTGCGGCGTGGTCGGCGAGCGGTCGAAGAACACCAGGTCGCCAGTGAACAGCACGCCGGTGGTCTCGTCGAACACCACCAGGTCGGCGGCGCTGTGGCCCTGCATCGCCATGACGCGGATGCGGTGACCGCCGAGCGCGACAAGGCCGGGTTCGGCGACGTTGGCCGGCACCACCGCCTGCGTACCCTTCATCGCATCGCCGACCATGCGATAAAGGTTGTCGTTGAAGGCCTCGCCGACCTCATGGATCGACTGCCGCGTGGCTGGCAGGGTGGCCAGCGTGTCTGCCGGGAAGGCCTGGTTGCCGAGGATGTGGTCAGGGTGCAGGTGGGTGTTGAAGACGCGCACGATCGGCGCTTTGGCGCGCGCCTCGACCGCCGCCCGCCAAGCCTCGCCGAGCGCTTTCGATGCGCTGGTGTCGATCACCAGCGTGCCTTGCGGCGTGGCTATGAAGCCGGCGTTGGCGATGTTGCCGCCGTTCTGTGGCGAGAGGTCCTCGGTGTGGCCGATCAGCGCCCAGGTGTCGGGCGCGACCTCGCGGACGTCGAGTTCCATGGCCTCGACGGCGAATGGCGCGAACAGGGCGAGCGCCAGCAGTCCGCGCTTTAGCCATGGGTACATGCTGACGGGCCGAGCCTCGGGCGACACCGCATCGCCCTTGGGCACCAACGGTGCTTTCAACGGGAGGCCCCGGGTTTCAACGCAAAGCTCCCAACACCTTGTTGCCGTTGTTGTCGCGGCCGGTGATCTCGGTGACGCGCTGCACGCCACCCAGTTCCAGGGTGAAGACCGGGTTCTCGCTGACCGGCTCGGCCGGCCAGATGCGCGCCAGCGTGGCGCCGGCAGCGTCACGGATCAGCAGTTCGTCGATAAAGAAGGCCGGGATGCCGTTGGCAAGCCCGGTGTCCATCGGGTGCAGCACCGAGAAGCGCAGGCGGTCCCCCGCCGGCGATGAGAACTGCCGCGCGCTGACCGTGTTGAGTGTGCGCTCCCAACCGGCCACGCCGCGGCCAGTGCTCGGCGCGGTACAGCCGCCCCCCTGTGACGACACCACCGCCGAGCCGACCAGCCAGCGCCCGTCGCGCAGCTTGACCCCGGCGCGCACCGGCGTGCTCTGCTGCACCTTGATGCGGAACGCCAGATAAGGCGCCACGGCGGTCGGCTCGAACTCGAGCACCTTGAGGATCGGGTTGTAGTCGGCGACGACGACGATGCGCTCGATCTGCTCGCCGGCCAGCGCACGCGCATCCACCGCGACCGGCACGTTCATCGCGTCCTCGGCAGTGGCGGGCACCTCGACGCGCACCCGGGGGTCGAAGGTCACCTCGCCATCGCGGTAGAACTGCCGCTGCATGTCGGCCCAGCGGCCGCGGTCACCGAGCGGGTCGGCAGGCGTCTGCGCCGCGGCGCCTGCAGGCGCGAGGCAGCAGGCGAGCAGCGTGACGACAGTGAGGGAGGCGGGCAGTCGATTCATGGCAGGCGGGACCCCGTGGCGGACGGTGCACCGGATCATGCGCCAGGCACCACTGTTGCGGCCGCGCGACGCGGTGCGTCAGGCCGCATTATCGCTGTATCGCTGCGATATGGCTCCAAACAAACGCAACCGCTTATACTCAGGTCAATTCTTGACGCCTTCAAGAATCGCGAGCCACGCAGCCCGCGTCGGGAGGCGCCGACAGTCGACACATCCAGTCTCGTGAGGAGGACAAGGTGTCAGACAAGTTCCTCCCGGGTGTCGTCTCCCCGGGCGCTGCCCGCACCGCGTTGGACGACGACGGCATGGTGCGCATCGGCAATCTGCCCGAGAGCGTGGCCCAGTCGTGGGAGCGGTGTGTCGGCCTGGGACTCGACACCGGCGCACGTCAGGTGTTCGAGCGTCTGACCTCGCGAGAACTGGCCGAGATCGTCGATCGCAATCACCGGCTGACGCATCAGGCGCTGCCGGCGATGGCATCGCTCTACGAGCAGATCCGCAACACGCGATGCATGGTGGTACTGACCGATGCGCAGGGCATGATCCTGCACTCGCTCGGCGACGACGATTTCATGGAGAAGGCGCAACGGGTCGCGTTGCAGCCGGGGGTGTGTTGGGACGAGGCCAGCAAGGGCACCAACGCCATCGGCACCGCGCTGTTCGAGAACCGCGCGCTCGAGGTCTGCGGCAGCGAGCACTACTTCCGCGACAACAGCTTCCTCACCTGCTCCGCGACGCCCATCCGCGCCCCGGGTGGCGACCCGATCGGTGCGCTCGATGTGTCGGGCGACCACCGTGGCCACCAGAGTCACACGCTGGCACTGGTCAAGATGACCGCCCAGACGATCGAGAACCACCTGAGCTTCGAGGCCTACCCGGGCGCCATCGAGATGCGCTTCCACAGCCGGCCCGAGTTCATCGGCACGCTGTGCGAGGGCCTTGCGCTGCTCGATGCGCAGGGGCGCGTGCTCACCGCCAACCGCAGCGCCGAGTTCCAGCTCGGCATGCCCCTGTCGCAACTCATCGGTCAGTCGTTCGACAGCATCTTCGACCGCCGCTTCGTGCAGGCGCTGGCTACGCCGGGTCGCACCGTCGAGCTGATCACCCAGCGCGGCGTGCGTGTCGTCGCCATGATCGCTGCGCCGCAGGCGTCGGTGCGGCAGGTGCGTTCGCTGGCACGGCCGCGTCGTGAGACGCAGGCCAAGGGCATGGAGCGCGGCCTCGGCGACCTCCACCACGGCGACGAGGCGATGACCCGTGTCGTCGCGCGGTTGCGCAAGGTCATCGACCACGACCTTGCCATCCTCATCCAGGGCGAGACCGGGACCGGCAAGGAGTGGCTGGCACGCGCCATCCATGAGGAGAGCAGTCGGCGCAGCGGGCCGTTCGTCGCGGTGAACTGCTCGGCCATCCCCGAGACGCTGATCGAGTCGGAGCTGTTCGGCTATGAGGGCGGCGCCTTCACCGGTGCGCGCCGCGAGGGCCATGCCGGCTATCTGCGGCAGGCCCGGGGCGGGACGCTGTTCCTCGACGAGATCGGCGACATGCCGGTGGCACTGCAGGCCCGCTTGCTGCGGGTCTTGCAAGACCGGACAGTGACCCCGTTGGGCGGCGGCGAACCGGTCAAGGTCGACTTCCAGCTGGTCTGCGCGACGCATCAGCCGCTCGACCGCATGATCGCCGGCGGCGGCTTCCGCGAAGACCTCTATTACCGACTTGCCGGCCTCACCGTGAACCTGCCGGCGCTGCGCGACCGCAGCGACATCCTGCCGATCGCGGTTGGCATCCTGCGCGGGCTCGGCGACGGGCGTTTCCGGCTCGATGCAGAGGCCGAGCGGGCGATCCGCGGTTTCCGCTGGCCCGGTAACCTGCGCCAGCTCTCCAACGTCCTGCGCTCGGCGCTGGCGCTGGCCACACCGGACCCATTGATCGGGCTCGACCATCTGCCGGACGAGGTCGCCGCCGCCGCACGCGTGGGCGCCCAAGGCGCGGGTTTGCAGAGCGCAGGCTTGCAACGCGGCACGGTGGCTGCCAACGGCAATGACCGTGGAGGCCGCGTCGGCACCTTGAGCGAGCTCGAACTCGACGCCATCCGTTCTGCGATCGAGGCGTGTGGCGGCAACATGACGGCCGCCGCGAGGCAACTCGGGATCGGCCGCGCGACCCTTTATCGCAAGCTTCAGGCCAGCGCCTGACCGTTGCCTGCGGGGGCGGTGGGCGCCCCGGGGCTTATAATCGCTGGATTTAGTAGCCAGAGCCCCGCTCAGCGTGGGGTCCGGATGACCACGCCTTGATGCCCAAGCCTGCGGGCCGCAGCCTCTATCTGCGCCTGCTCCATTATGTGAAGCCTTACCGCGGCCGATTTGCCGGCGGTCTGTTGGCCCTCGGCGTGGTGGCGGCGACCGAGCCGGCCATGCCGGCCCTGATGAAGCCGATGCTCGATGGCACCTTCATCGACAAGGACCCGGTGCTGATGACCTGGGTGCCGGCGCTGATCGTCGGGCTGTTCCTGGTGCGCGGCGTTGCCGGCTACGTCAGCGACTATGCGGTGGCGTGGATCGGCACCCGTGTGGTGATGGACCTGCGCGTCGAGATGTTCGACCGCCTGCTGACGCTGCCGACACCGTTCTTTGACAACGCGGTGTCCGGCAAGCTGATG
>DALYGT010000033.1:0-9495 GCA_031971375.1 Burkholderiales bacterium
TATGGCCTGACCAGCGTCCCGTCGCTGGTGGTCGGCGGCAGGTACCTGACCTCGCCATCGATGGCCGGCGGTGCCGAGCAGATGTTCGAGGTCGTCGACTACCTCGTCGAACAGGCGCGCAAGGGTCGCTGACCACACGACGACAGGGCCCGGCCGCGAGCGGTCGCGTCTGCTTCCGGCCGGATCACAGCCCGGCGCCTCAGGACGCGCCGACCCAGTCGCGCAGTCGCCCACGCAGGCGGGCGACTGCCTGGCTGTGCAGTTGGCAGACGCGTGACTCGGACACGCCGAGCGCCGCACCGATCTCCTTCAGGTTGAGCTCCTGCTCGTAGTAGAGGCCCATGATGAGGCGCTCGCGCTCGGGGAGGTCGTCGATGGCTTCGATGAGGTCTTCGCGGAAGCGCAAGTCCTCGAGCACGCCGGCGGGCGTGAGTTGATCGGTGTCCGAATAGCCCTCGAGGAAGTGCGCTTCGTCGCGTTCCTGAAAATCTTCGTAATACAGAAGTTGCGCGCCGCGCGCGTCAGCCAGTTGCTGCTGGTATTGATCGAGCGGGAGTTCGAGTTCGTCGGCGAGCTCCTGCTCCGAAGGCTGCCGCCCGAGGACCTGCTCGAGCTTGCGATTGGCCGCCTCGATCTGCCGCATGTTCCGCCGCACGCTGCGGGGCAGCCAGTCCGCGTGGCGCAGTTCGTCGAGGATCGCGCCCCGGATGCGCTGCGCGGCGTAGGTCTCGAACTGGGCACCCTGGGTGTCGTCGAAATTCTCCGCCGCATCCATCAGGCCTATCAGCCCGACCTGGATCAGGTCATCGACCTGGACACTTGCCGGCAGGCGCGTCATGAAGTGATGCGCGATGCGCTTGACCAGCATCGCGTGCGCCATCACCAGGCGCTCGGTCGCGTTCGACACCGTGTCCGCGGTCATCAACGAGCGCCCGATGCATGGACGTTGCGCGCCTTCGCCAGACGCTGGAGCCATGCCGACCAGTCGTGGGTGCGTGGCGCCATGCTGTCGAGCCGTTCCACAGCCACCCGGATGGCGCGCACCGCGGGGGCGCGCGGGTGCGTCTCGACCGCACTCAGCCCGAGCCGCGAGGACTGCTCCAGCAGGGTGTCGTCCGGCACGCATCCGAGCGCCTCCGGGACACATCCGAGGAAGCGGCGGGCGGTCTCCTGGATGTTCTGCATGGGCACCTGTGCAACGGCTTCGGGCGTGCGGGTGAACATCACGTGGCAGCTCGTGCGTCCGGTGGTCGCTGACAAGGCCTTGAGCTGTGCATACGCGCGCGTGAGGTGTTCCGGGGTGCCCGAGGCGACCATCACGAACTCGTCGAAGCCGAGACACGGCCAAGCGCGCTCGATCGGATCGAGCAGGCCGAGAATCACGTCGGCTGCCGGCAATGCGGAAAGCCATCCCGTCAGATCGGCGCTGTCGGGTGGCAGCGCTGGCGCTGCGCGGAGTCCTGCCTCGGCGGTGGCGGGCCGTCGCATCTCGACCACCAGCACCGAGCGGCCGCGCTGCTGCCAAGCATCCCGCAGCGCGTTGGCGAGCAGTTCAAGCCCGAGTTCGCGCGGCCCGAGCACGCCCACGCAGCGCACCGAGCTGACGTTGACCATGCGTCGTAGCCCTTCGGCCTGATCGCGCACTGCAGCGGTCATGTGGCGTCGGTCATCTGGGTCCGCATCTCCAGCGCCGCCGAGTAGAGCGCGAGTTCGTCGCGTTCCTGCCCCTCGAACGGCGGCAGCGTGCCCACCGCGCGAAAGGCGCGGTCCGCCAGATAGAGCGGGTTGGGCCGGTGCAGGTCTTCCGGCACGCGCTGGCCATTGCTCAGGTAATGCACCGGCAGATCGTGCCGGACGACGATGTCCAGCACTTCGCCGAGTCGTACTGCTTCGTCGATCTTGGTCAGGATGCAGCCATGCAGACCGCCTTCGCCATACCGTTTGACCACATCTTCAAGGGCGCTGATCTGCGTGTTCGCGGCGATGACGAGTACGCGCCGCACCTTGTGCCCGTCGCCGGTGAAGAGCTTCAGCTGGTCGGCGAGCCGCTGATCGCGTTGGCCCATGCCGATGGTGTCGATCAGCACCAACCGACGGCGGCGGATGTCCTCCAGGGTGACATCCAGCTCCGCCCCGTCCCGCGCAGCAAAGACCGGGGTGCCAAGCAGCTTGGCGTAGACGCGCAGCTGATCCTCGGCACCGATCCGGTAGCTGTCGGTGGTGACGAACGCGACCTGCTGTGAGCCGTGCCGCATCGCGCATCGCGCGCCGATCTTGGCCACCGTGGTGGTCTTGCCGACACCCGTCGGCCCGACCAGCGCGAATGTGCCCGACTCCTCGACCAGATCCGATTCCACCACGCGGCCTTGCAGCTCGCGGTGCAGGCGCAGTCTGAGCGCGGCGCACAGCTCGGTCATCGACAGGTCCTGTGCCTGCTCCTCGATCCATTTCCGGCCGAGCGACGGGCTGAAACCGGCCGCCAGCCATTGACGCATCGCTTCGGCGCGGGCCGGGTTGTGACGCGCCACTTCGCCCCAGGCGAAGCCCGACAACTGGCTCTCGACCATCTGCTTGAGCGAGCGCACCTCGGCGAGCAGATCGGCGACTGCGCCATCGGTCAGGCTGGCGGGCGCGGCGGGTTCGGGCGTG
This sequence comes from Burkholderiales bacterium, assembly GCA_031971375.1. Lineage (GTDB taxonomy): Bacteria > Pseudomonadota > Gammaproteobacteria > Burkholderiales > UBA3065 > UBA3065. Next base: position 2,650 of record DALYGT010000033.1, read on the forward strand.
GGCGTGGGCGTGGGCGTGGGGGGCGTTGCTGCCGAGCGGGGCGCTGCCGGTGCTACACCCCCGCTCGCGAGTGGCCACGATACCGGCCGCACCCTCGCATTGCGGAAGACCTGCGCTTCTCCCCGGCGCGCGGATGCAGTCGCTGCCGGCATCACGGGGTCCGGTGACGCGGGGGAGGGTGCTGCCTTTGCTGACGTCGATGGCTGGCTCGACCTCGCGGCTGCCTTGATCAACGGCATGCTGCCGTCGAAGTCGGCTTCGGCGACCGCCATCACCTCGATCTCGCCGTCGACGGTGCGGTTCGAGAGGATGATGGCGTCTGAGCCGAGCGTGTCGCGTACCAGACGCAGGGCCTCGCGCGTGTTGCTTGCAACGAACTTGCGGACGATCATGCCTGGGCGCCAAGGGTGGCCACGATACGGATCGTCCTATTGTCAGGGATTTCGTTGTGCGATAACACCCGCAACTGTGGCAGCGAGCGACGCAGGAAGCGCGACAGCAGTTGCCGCAAGGGTGCCGGCACCAGCAGGACCGGGGTCTCGCCGGCCGCCTCGCGCTCGCGGGCGAGCTGACTGGCGCGGCGCAGGATGCCTTCGGCAAGCCCCGGTTCGAGGCCCGCTTCGTCTTGCGAAGGTCGGTTCCCGGCCGCTTGCATCAGCAGTTGCTCGAGGTTGGGGTCGAGCGCAAGAACGCCGATCTCGGTGCTGTCGGGCGCCAGCTCCTGCACGATCGCGCGCCGCAGGCCGATGCGGACCTTCTCCACCAGTTCGGCGGCATTGCTGTCGGGTCTCGCCGTCTCGCTGACGATGCCGATGATCGAGCGGATGTCGCGCAGCGGCACCCCTTCGTCGAGCAGGCCCTGCATCACCTGGCGCAGAAGACCGAGGCTGATGGTCTTGGGTACCAGGTCCTCGACCAACTTCGGCGCGGTCTTGGTGAGATGGTCGAGCAAGCCCTGCACCTCTTCGCGGCCGAGCAGCTCGGAGGCATGGCGCTGGATGACGTTGGACAGGTGCGTCGCCACCACCGTGCTCGAATCGACCACGGTATAACCGAGTAGCTGCGCCTGTTCGCGGTTCTCGCTGGCGACCCATGTCGCCGGCAGGCCGAAGCTCGGATCGGTGGTCGGCATGCCCTCGATCGGACCGAGCACCTTGCCGGGGTTGATCGCCATGTGCTGGCCGATCTGGACCTCGCCCTTGGCCACTTCGACGCCCTTGAGCAGGATGCGGTACGCGTTCGGTCGCAGTTGCAGGTTGTCGCGGATGTGGACGGCCGGAATGAGAAAGCCGAGTTCGTTGGCGAATTTCTTGCGCAATGCGCGGATGCGCCGCAACAGTTCACCGTCCTGCACGCTGTCGACCATCGGGATCAGCCGATAACCGACCTCGAGTGCGAGCATGTCCACCGGCGCGACATCGTCCCAGGTGATCTCGGTGTTCTCGGTGCTGCCGGCATCGGCATCTTCGCTCTCCGCCTGCGGTTTTGGCCGCGATTCGATGGCGCGCGCAAGCGCCGCAGTCGCACCACCCATCAGCAGGAAGACGAGGTTGGGCATGCCCGGGATCAGCCCGAGTGCGGCGAGGATGCCGCCGGTCGTGTAGAGCACCTGTGGCCGCTCGAAGACCTGCCCGACCACCTCCTCGCCGAGTTCGCGTTCGGTGCCGACCCGCGCTACCACGATACCTGCCGCGGTGCTGATGATGAGCGCCGGGATCTGCGCCACCAGACCATCGCCGATGGTCAGCAGGGTGTAGTTCTGCGCCGCCTGCGCGAACGACAGGTTGTGTTGGGCGATGCCGATGATCAGTCCGCCAACGACGTTGATGATCATGATGAGGATCCCGGCCACCGCATCGCCGCGGACGAACTTGCTGGCACCGTCCATCGCGCCAAAGAAGTCTGCTTCCTGCGCGATCTCCTGCCGCCGTCGTCGCGCGTCCGCTTCGCCGATCAGCCCGCTGTTGAGGTCGGCATCGATCGCCATCTGCTTGCCCGGCATGGCATCGAGGGTGAAGCGTGCGCTCACTTCGGCGATGCGACCGGCGCCTTTGGTGATCACCACGAAATTGATGATGACGAGGATGATGAAGACGATGATCCCGACCGCGTAGTTGCCGCCGACGACAAAGTGGCCGAACGCCTCGATGACGCGGCCGGCGGCGTTGGCGCCGGTGTGGCCTTCCATCAGCACGACGCGAGTCGATGCGACGTTGAGCGACAGCCGAAGCAGAGCGGTCAACAGCAGCAGCGTCGGGAACACCGAGAAGTCGAGCGGCTTGAGCGTGTACAGCGCCACCAGCAAGATGATCATCGACAGCGCGATGTTGAAGGTGAACAGGACGTCAAGCGCCACAGGCGGCAGCGGCAGCACCATCATCGCGAGGATGAGGATGACCAGCAGCGGTGTGGCGATGCGCGAGTCCATCACTCAATGCCCCCGACGCCCGCCACCATCGGTCCGGTGCCGCGACCGGCACCGCGCCCGCCCAGCGCATCGGCGCCGGTCACTGCGCCGCGGCCTGCGCTGGGCGCCACGCCAGCGAGGTCTGCTTCGAGCGGGTCCATGCCGGCCGGCACCTTGATGCCGGTCGGTCGTGCCACGTCGCTGCGCGCTTGCTCGAGGCTGTAGACCCAGGCCAGCACCTCCGCGACAGCCGTGTAGAGCTCGGCCGGGATCTCCTGCTCGAGCTCCGCGTGTGCGTAGAGCGCGCGTGCAAGGGGCGGTGCCTCGAGCGTCGGGATGTCGTGGTCGGCGGCGATCTCGCGGATGCGCTGGGCGATCAGGTCGATGCCTTTGGCCAGCACGCGCGGCGCGCCGATCCCGCCCTCGTAACGCAGCGCCACAGCGTAGTGCTGCGGGTTGGTGATGACGACGGTGGCCTTGGGCACGTTCGCCATCATCCGGCGGCGGGCGGCGGCGCGTTGCAGCTGACGGATGCGCGCCTTGATCTGCGGGTCGCCCTCCTGCTCGCGCGATTCGCGCCGGACCTCTTCCTTGGTCATGCGCAACTGCTTGCGGAAGCTCCAGATCTGGAAGGGCACATCGATCAGCGCCACCAGCGCCAGTGTGGCGATCACCCAGACCATGCCTTCGCCGATGCGCCGCAATCCCGACACCACTGACCCGGTGAGGTCGCCATCGGCGAGCTGCAGCCATTCCTCAAGATGGGACCAGAGGAACCAGACCGCGACCGCGCCCACCAGCAGCGTCTTCAGCACCGACTTGAGCAGTTCGACCAGACCATTGGTCGAGAAGATGCGGGCGATGCCGGCGAACGGGTTGATGCGCGACGCCTGCGGTGTCAGCGGTTCAGTGCTGAATACCCAACCCGAGAGCAGCAGCGATGCCGCGACCACGACGACGACGACGGCGACCAGCAGCGGCATCAGGTTGAGCAGCGCATCGGCGTTAAGGTCGGCCAGCCGCGACATGGCGGCGCCGCTGTCGAACGCCTCGCGCCGGTCGAAGCGCAATCCGCGCGAAACCAGGCTGCTGATCCACAGGGCGAGTCCGCCGCCGCCAAACAGCAGCAGTGCACCGCCGGCGAGGAGCCCGGCGAATGTGGTCAGCTCTCGCGAGCGGGCGACCTGACCGCGCTCCCGCGCATCCTGCAGCCGTTTCGGTGTCGGCTGCTCGGTCCGTTCGAGGTCGCTCTCTTCAGCCATCGGCGCTCAATCAGGCGCGTCGGGCCGGTCGATCCGGACAGTCCTTGCGGGTGCACTCGGCGTACAGGCAGAGCGCATGTTCGCGGATGCGAAAACCTTGTTCGGCGGCGATCTCGGCTTGGCGGCGCTCGATCTCGGCATCGTAGAACTCGACCACCCTGCCGCAGTCGGTGCACACCAAGTGGTCATGGTGACCCCCTTGGTTGAGCTCGAACACCGAACGGTCGCCTTCGAAGTGGTGGCGCATCAGCACGCCGGCCTGCTCGAACTGCGTCAGTACGCGGTAGACAGTGGCGAGCCCGACATCGATGTTCTCGCCGAGCAAGGCCCGATAGACGTCCTCGGCCGAGAGGTGGCGCGTCTCGCTGCGCTCAAACAGCGCGAGGATCCGGAGTCGCGGCTGAGTCGCCTTGAGACCGATGCTTTTAAGGTTGTCAGCCGGGGAGGTCATGGCGCTTTCGGCATCGTGCATCGCGTCAGGGCGGAGGGTTGCCTGCGCTATCATAACGCGACTTCCTCGAGCCCCCGTGCGCAACCGCCATGCGTCTGTCTACGACGTTCCTGCTATCACCCTGTCTCATGCTCACTGCGTGCGGCATGAACATGAAGATGCCTGGCGTTGATGACCTGCCCGGGCTCAAGCCCTATCGCATCAACGTGCAGCAGGGCAATGCCCTGACCCAGGAGATGGTCGCCAAGCTCAAGCCGGGCATGACGCGCAGCCAAGTTCGCTTCGTACTTGGCACACCGATGGTGCAGGATGCCTTCCACAGCAACCGTTGGGACTACGTCTACCTGTTCACCGAGGGTCACAAAGAGACGCGCGCGCGTCGCCTGACGGTCATCTTCGACGGTGAGCAACTGCTGCGTCTGGAGGGCGATGTCGTGGGGCGCCCCGGTGGTTCCGGCGAGACGGCGGCACCCGTCGTCCCGCCTGCCGTAGCGCCGACACCCGCTGCGCCCGCGTCCGCTCCGGCACCTGCCGCCGCGGTGCCGGCCGAGCCCCCCGCCGGGCCGCAGCCTTGATCCGCGTCGCCGTCGCCGGGGCGTCCGGCCGCATGGGCCGTGCGCTGGTCGAGAGCCTCGCCAGCCAAGCCGAGGCGAGGCTCGCGGTCGCGCTCGAGGTGCCCGGCTCACCGGCTCTCGGACAGGATGCGGGCGTCGCCATCGGTCGCCAGACCGGTGTCCTCGTCACCGCCGATCTCGACGCGCTGGCGGGTGCCGATGTATTGATCGACTTCACGCGGCCGGAGGGCACACTCGCCCACCTTGACGTGTGCCGCCGTCATGGCGTGCGTCCGGTCATCGGCACCACCGGCTTTGACGATGCTGGCAAGCGCGCTATCGCCGAGGCCGCCGCGACGCTGCCGTTGGTCATGGCGCCCAACTTCAGCGTCGGCATCAACGTCCTGATCAACCTGCTCGACACCGCCGCGCGGGCGCTTGGCCATGGCTACGACATCGAGGTCATCGAGGCGCACCACCGGCACAAGGTCGACGCGCCCTCAGGCACAGCGTTGCGTCTCGGCGAAGCGGTGGCGCAGGCCCTCGGCCGCGACCTCAAGGAATGCGCCGTCTATGGCCGCGAAGGCATCACCGGCGAGCGCGACCCGCGCACCATCGGCTTTGCCACCGTGCGTGGCGGCGATGTGGTGGGCGACCACACGGTGCTGTTCGCCGGCATCGGCGAGCGCGTCGAGTTGACCCACAAGGCCTCGAGCCGGGCCACCTTCGCCGAGGGCGCGGTGCGCGCCGCCTGCTGGCTGGCGGACCGCCAGGCCGGCCTCTATGACATGCGCGACGTGCTCGGTCTGGCGCGGCCAAGCGTGTCCTGAGACCGCGGCGGGCGGCCCACTACCTCGGGTGTCGCTTGACCGAGTACATACCTTTCTTAGGCCCCTCTCACTGCGTTCGAAAGTCGCTTCGAAAAGGACACCCGACGGGGGGCGCCCGCCTCTACCGGTGTCCGCCAGCCCCCACTGCGGCCCCCGCCGTTGCCGGGTGTAGGCCAACTCGCGTATCCTTGCTACGCTTGAACAAGCGGACGCCCGTCGGGTGTCCGCTTGTCGCATCCGCACCCCGAAAACGCGCCTATCGAGACCCTGTGACCGCTGCCACGCCCGCCCTGCTCGCACTCGCCGATGGTTCGGTGTTCCGCGGGATATCCATTGGTGCGGAGACGGCGACGGTGGGCGAGGTGGTTTTCAACACGGCGATGACCGGCTACCAGGAGATCCTCACCGATCCCTCCTACAGCCTGCAGATGGTCACGTTGACCTATCCGCACATCGGCAACACCGGCAGCAACCCCGAGGACATCGAATCGGATGCCGTGCATGCCGCGGCGCTCATCATCCGCGACCTGCCGCTGCGTACCTCCAATTTCCGCTCGACCCGCACCCTCACCGACTATCTGCGTGACGCCGGCACGCCCGGCATCGCCGGCATCGACACGCGTCGCCTGACCCGCATCCTCCGCGACACCGGCGCACAGAATGGGTGCCTGATGGCCGGTCGCATCGACGAGGCCGAGGCAGTGGCGCGTGCCCGCGAGTTCCCCGGCCTGGTCGGCATGGACCTGGCGCGAGTGGTGAGTTGCACAAAGCCTTACGACTGGACGCAGACTGAATGGCGCCTCGGGCAGGGCTTCGGTGCGCAGTCCTCGCCCCGTTTCCATGTCGTCGCCTACGATTTCGGCGTCAAGCACAACATCCTGCGCATGCTCGCCGAGCGCGGTTGCCGCCTCACTGTGGTGCCGGCCAAAACGCCGGTGGAAGACGTGCTGGCGCTCAAGCCCGACGGCGTGTTTCTCTCCAACGGGCCCGGCGATCCGGCGCCCTGCGACTACGCCATCGCCGCGATCCGTTCCGTTCTCGACAAGCGCATCCCGACCTTCGGCATCTGCCTCGGCCACCAGCTCATGGCGCTGGCTGTTGGCGCCAAGACGCTCAAGATGAAGTTCGGCCACCACGGCGCCAACCATCCGGTTCAGGACCTCGAATCCGGCCGCGTCATGATCACCAGTCAGAACCATGGCTTTGCTGTCGACGCCGCGACGCTGCCAGCAAACGCTCGCATCACCCACAAGAGCCTGTTCGACGGCAGCCTGCAGGGCTTTGCGCTGACCGACCGGCCGGCCTTTTGCTTCCAGGGCCACCCGGAGGCGAGCCCGGGTCC
>DALYGT010000034.1:0-9472 GCA_031971375.1 Burkholderiales bacterium
GTGACATCTCTGCCCTTCGGGTCTTGGTCGATGGGCACGAGCGCGACCTTGCGCGTTTCAGCAAGGATGGCAAGGTTGTGCGCCTGAGACAGATCGATCTGGAAGCACTCCGTCCGAGCCAAGGCGCTTATGGCGCAGGCGAACCGGCACCGACTCTGCGATAGGCGCCCCATACGGGAAGCAAAGTCGAAGGCTCGGCCGCAACCACGCTGGCGGCCGGCCCGCTTGGTCAAACGTCGAGGTTGGACACCCGCAAGGCGTTGTCCTCGATGAATGCCCGGCGCGGTTCGACCTGATCACCCATCAGCGTGGTGAAGATCTCGTCAGCAGCTATGGCATCCTCGATCTGCACTTTGAGCAAACGGCGCACGCTCGGGTCCATGGTCGTCTCCCAGAGCTGCTCCGGGTTCATCTCGCCAAGACCCTTGTAGCGCTGCACGTTCATATTGCGCTTGACTTGCTCCATCAGCCAGTCGAGCGCCTGACGGAAGTCGCCTACCATCGCGCTCGCTTCGCCACGGGACACCATTGCCCCGTCGCCGATCAGACCGGACAAGGTGCGTGCAAGGTCGGCGAGCAGAGCGTAATCGCCGCTGGCGACAAAATCCGGATCGATCAAAGAACGGCGCAGATTGCCGTGCAGGCGTCGCTCGAGGCGCAGCATCCAGCGCTCGGTAGTGACATCAAAGGTTGTCTCGACGACCAGTTCGCCCGCCACCTCCGCCGCCAATGCCTTGGCGCTGGCCACGGCATGTGCTTCATCCGACAAGTCGAGTTGAACGCCGCGAAGGATGGCGAGCAGCGCCTCGGTATCGATGTAATGACACGTGCGCTCGATCACTGCCTCTGCCAACAGGTAACGGTTGGCAAGGTCGGCCAGCGCCTCGCCGGCGATCGGGGAGGCGCCCTTGGCTGGCGTGAACGCGGCATCCTTGAGCGACAGGCGCAAAAGATGCTGCTTCAGCTCGTGCTCGTCCTTGAGGTAGCGCTCGTCCTTGCCCGCCTTGAGCTTGTAAAGCGGAGGCTGGGCGATGTAGATGTGGCCGCGCTCGACCAGTTCCGGCATCTGCCTGTAGAAGAAGGTCAGCAGCAGCGTGCGGATGTGCGAGCCGTCGACGTCCGCATCGGTCATCAGGATGATGCGGTGGTAGCGCAGCTTGTCGACGTTGTAGTCGTCCTTGCCGATGCCGGTCCCTAGCGCAGTGATCAGCGTGGCGATCTCCTGCGAGGACACGAGCTTGTCGAAGCGCGCCTTCTCGACGTTGAGGATCTTGCCCTTGAGCGGCAGGATGGCCTGGAACTTGCGGTCACGGCCCTGTTTGGCCGAGCCGCCGGCGGAGTCGCCCTCGACAAGGTAGAGCTCGCACAGCGCCGGATCGCGTTCTTGACAGTCAGCGAGCTTGCCTGGCAGACCGAGGCCGTCCATCACGCCCTTGCGGCGGGTCATCTCGCGCGCCTTCCGCGCAGCTTCGCGGGCGCGCGCGGCCTCGACGATCTTGCCGGTGATGACCTTGGCGTCGGCCGGGCGCTCCTGCAGGTACTCGGCGAGCTTGGCCGCGACGACTTCCTCGACCGCCGGCCGCGCCTCGGACGAGACCAATTTCATCTTGGTCTGCGAAGCGAACTTGGGGTCCGGCATCTTCACTGACAGGACACACGCCAGTCCTTCACGCATGTCATCGCCGGTGATGTCGACCTTGGCCTTCTTGGCGATCTCGTGTTCTTCGATGTACTTGTTGATGACACGCGTCATCGCCGCGCGCAGACCCGTCAGATGGGTGCCGCCATCAGCCTGCGGGATGTTGTTGGTGAAGCACAGCACCTGCTCGGCGTAGCTGTCGTTCCACTGCATCGCGACTTCAGAAGAAATGGTCGCACCGCCTTCGAGGGTGAGTTCGCCCTCGGCATGGAAGACATTGGGGTGCAACACCGTCTTGCTGCGGTTGATGTAGTCGACAAAACCCTTGACCCCGCCGCTGAAGGCAAAGTCCTCCTCGCGGGCGGTGCGCTGGTCGATGAGCTTGATGCGAACGCCATTGTTGAGGAACGACAGCTCGCGCAGCCGCTTGGCAAGGATCTCGTAGTGGAACTCGACCGTACCGAAGATGCTGATATCGGCGAGGAAATGGACCTCGGTCCCGCTGCCGGTCGAGGTGCCGACCACCTGCATCGGACTCACCTCGACGCCATCGACCTTCTCGATGATCCGGTTTACCGCGTGGCCGCGATGGAACTCCATGAAGTGCTTCTTGCCGTCGCGGCGGATGGTCAGCCTGAGCCAATCGGACAGCGCGTTGACGCAACTCACGCCAACGCCATGCAGACCACCCGAGACCTTGTAGCTGTTCTGATTGAACTTGCCGCCGGCGTGCAGCACGCACATGACGATCTCGGCCGCCGAGCGCTTGGGCTCGTGCTTGTCGTCCATCTTGACGCCGACCGGGATGCCGCGGCCGTTGTCGACCACGCTGATGCTGTTGTCGGTGTGGATAGTGATGACGATGTTGTCGCAGTACCCGGCCAAGGCTTCGTCGATCGCGTTATCGACCACCTCGAACACCATGTGATGCAGACCGGTGCCGTCCGAGGTATCGCCGATGTACATCCCCGGCCGCTTGCGTACGGCTTCCAGGCCTTCAAGCTGCTGGATGCTGGACTCGTCGTAGGTATTGCTCATGTCGTGATGGTTTTCCTGTCGTCAGAGCCGCATCGGCATGACAACGTAGCGATAGCCCGGATTCGCCGGGTCGGTCAGCAGGCAGCTGGAATTCTGGTCTTTCAGGTTCAGCGTGACGGTCTCACCGGCCAGCGTCGAGAGTGCCTCGAGCAGATACTGGACGTTGAAGCCGATGTCGAGCGGCTCCTCGCGATAGTCGACCTCGAGCTCCTCAGCTGCCTCCTCTTGTTCAGTGTTGGTGCAGCTCACACCGAGCTTGCCGCTCTCGAGCATCAGCCGGACGCTGCGCAACTTGTCGTTGGAGAGGATCTCTGCGCGGCGTAGCGCATCGAGCAACAAGGTGCGTTCGACCTCGACCGCCTTGGGTTGGCCTTGCGGGATGACGCGGTTGTAGTCAGGAAACTTGCCGTCAATGACTTTGCTGGCGATACGGATATCGCCGAAGCTCGCCCGCACCTGCTGGGCACCGATCTGCAGCGTCACCGGCTCGTCGCCATCGCCGAGCAGACGAGCGAGTTCCTGGACCAGCTTGCGCGGCAGGATAGTGCTGCTATTGGTGCCTTGAGCAACGATTTCAGCACGGCCTTCCGCGTAAGCCAGGCGATGGCCGTCGGTGGCGACCAGACGCACCGTCTCCCCGGTCTGGTCGAGCAGCAGACCATTGAGGTAGTAGCGAATGTCCTGTTGGGCCATGGCGTACTGCGTCAGTCGCAGCAGTTCGCGCAAAGCGCCCTGGTTCAGCCTCAATTCGACGCTCGCGTCACTCGGTTCCGGCATGCGCGGGAAGGTGGTCGGGTCAAGTGTCTGCAAGGTGAAACGGCTTCGCCCCGACTTCACCACCAAGCGGTTCTCCTGCAGGTCGAGTGAGACCGGGGAGTCTTCGGGTAGCGAGCGGACGATGTCGTAGAGCTTGCGTGCAGAGGTCGTCAGCGTGACGTCCTGACTGTCTCCATCGAGCGGCGTCTGTGCCGCAACCTCGAGCTCAAGGTCGGTGGCAAGGCATGTAAGGGCCCCGGCGCGGCATTGCAGCAGCACGTTCGACAGTATCGGCAGTGTGTTGCGCCGTTCAACGATGCCGATGACCGCAGCAAGCGGTCTGAGCAGGGTGTCGCGAGGACATTGCATCACTAACATGGTTTGTATGATTAAAACCTGAAGACGATGAACGGGACAAAGGCTGGGGACAACTGGCAAAACCTCAACAGTTCCGCGATTTTACGCTGCGGCGGGAGGCTGTGGACGAATCACTCGTCGATATGACAGAAGCGCTGGTTGCGGCTTTCAGCGATATGTTCTGCGGTGTTCATCCACAGCCCGGCAGAGCATCTGTCCACAGGACTTTCAGTTGCGAAGGATGCGGGTCAACGTATCGAAGGCTTGTGCAACCGTTGTCTGCTCTTTGCGCAACTGTTCGATCCGCCGACATGCGTGCAGAACCGTCGTATGGTCGCGGCCTCCAAAACCCTCGCCGATCTCCGGCAGCGACTTCTGAGTCAGTTCGCGACACAAGCTCATGGCCATCTGACGCGGCACCACCACGGTCTTGGTTTTGCGTGTCCCGGAAAGCTCGGACTCGCGGATGCCATAGTAATCGGCGACGGCCTTGCGGATCTGTTCGATCGGCGGTTCGCGGTTGAAAGAGGCCAACACATCGCGCAGCGCGTCCTTGGCGGACTCGATGTCCAGCGGCCGACCCGAGAAGCGGTTGTAAGCGAGTACGCGTCGCAAGGCACCCTCGAGCTCGCGGACATTGGAGCGGATGTGTCGTGCGATGAAGAAGGCTACATCGTTGCCGAGATCGATGCGTTCCGCACGCGCCTTGGCGACGAGGATGGCAACGCGCATCTCCAGCTCGGGCGGCTCGATCGCCACCGTGAGCCCATAACCGAAGCGCGACACCAGGCGCTCCTCCAGCCCATTGATGTCCTTGGGCAGGGTGTCGCTGGTGATGATGACCTGTTTCTGTTCGTCGATCAGGTAGTTGAAGGCGTAGAAGAACTCTTCCTGGGTCTTTTCCTTGCCGCTGAAGAAGTGCACATCGTCGATCAGCAGGAGGTCGAGCGAACGGTAATAAGACTTGAACTCGTCGAAGGAGCGATTTTGGTAAGCCTTGACCACGTCGCCGATGTACTCGTTCGCATGCACATAACGTACCTTCGCATCGGGATTGCTAGCCATCAGCGCGTTGCCGACCGCCTGAATGAGGTGGGTCTTGCCAAGACCGGTGCAGCCGTAGACGAACAGCGGGTTGTAATCGCTCCCCGGATTGGCTGCCACCTGCAGCGCAGCGGCGCGGGCCATCTGGTTGGCCTTGCCGACAACAAAATTGTCGAAGGTGTAGCTGGCGTTGATGCCGGCAGACCGTGAGCGTTGTGCGAGTCGGCGGTCCTTGCGGCCTTCGCCGGGCGCCGCATGGGAATCCGCGGGTGTCGCGGCAGAAATGGGGTCATCCAGAGGCACGACGAGGCGTATGGGTGCGTCGATGTCGGAGCCGTTGGCGGTGGGGGCCGGGTTGTCGGCCTGGCAGTTGGCACGGGCGACGATCTCGACCTGCACGCCTGGCGCGAAGTGCTCCTCCGCCAGAGGCTTGAAGATGTGCATGGCTCGCTCGCGCACCCAGTTCACGACCATCCGGTTGGGCGCCAGGATCTGCACCCCGAGATCGCCGGCCGACACCAGCTCAAGGGGTGCGATCCAGCGTTCGAACTGGACCTGCGGCAGCGACACGCGCAGGTTGTTCAAACAGTCGTTCCAGTAGTCGCTCATCGGGCGAATCATCTGCCAACCTGGCGCCGGCTTCAAGCTTGTTGGTCGAGCACGCCGCAAGTGCACCGCGCCTTGGCATTGACAGACGCGCCGCGCGGCAGAATAATTGCGGGTTCTGTCTTGCAACCCCCGCCACCAAGGCGGTGCGGCAACGACCCAGCGGAGCACCCCGACCATGAAGCGCACCTTTCAACCTTCTGTCATCAAGCGTAAGCGCACCCACGGCTTCCTTGTTCGCATGCGCAGCCGAGGCGGCGCGGCCGTGATCCGCGCCCGTCGTGCCAAGGGCCGCGCCCGCCTCGGCCTCTGATCCGGCCGCAGCCACGCTGGAACGTCCGATGACGGCGGGCTTTGATCGCCGCCGTCGCATCAGCGAATCCGCGGTCTTTCAGGCGGCACTTTCCACGAGACCGCGGTCCAAGGGCAGTCTGTTCGATGTCCACTGCGTGGATCCTGTCCTTGATGAGAGGACCCCCGACGCGGCGCCACCCTGCCGGCTCGGGTTGGTGGTCCCAAAGCGCATCTGCCGCTCGGCGGCGCGGCGCAACTGGATCAAGCGCATTGTGCGCGAATCGTTTCGCACCCAAGTGAGTCGAGCGTTGGCGGTCGATTGCGTGGTGCGTCTGCGCCGCGTGCCCGGGGACGCTCCCGCGGCGCGCGCCGAACTGCTTGTCCATTGGCGGCGGATCAGCACATGAAGTATCTGCTGGTGGGCTTGGTGCGCGCGTACCAGTGGTTGCTGCGCCCGCTCATCGGCCCACGCTGCCGGTTCTACCCGACCTGCTCCGAATACTCGATCGAGGCGTTGCGTCGTCATGGCGTGTTGCGAGGGTCGTGGCTGACGATGCGGCGCTTGACACGCTGTCACCCGTACAATCGCGGCGGGTTCGATCCCGTCCCCTGAGCCTTTAGAGACACCGCCCTGTCGGTTGCCACATGGATACCAAGCGCCTTCTGCTGTTCTTCATCCTGTCCTTCAGCCTGATCATGCTTTGGGAGCGCTGGCAAGGGGGTGGCCAGGGCCCCGCAGATGCGCCGCACGTGGGCGTCACGCCCGCAACCTCTCCCGCCAAAGCCCCTGATGCGATGACAGTTCCCGGCGCGCCGGTCGCACAGGCAGCCCCGGCTGCTGGCCAACTCGCCAAGGGACGCCGCATCCGTGTCGAGACCGACCTGTTCCGCGCCGAGATCGACGAGAACGGTGGCGATATCCGGCACCTCGAGCTGCTTCGCCACCGGGCTTCCGGCGAGACCGAGGGTGCGCTGGTGCTGCTTGACGACACAGCCAAGCCCTACGTCATCCAGTCTGGCCTGACCGGCGCCAGCCTGCCCAACCATCGCACCGTGTTCGTCGCTGACAGCGACAGTTACCGCATGGAGGAGGGCAAGGATTCCCTCGAGGTCCGCTTGACCGCGACCTCCGGCAATGTCGAGGTGACTCGGACCTACATCTTCCACCGCGACCAGTACGTCGTCGACGTGCGGCTCGACGCCAAGAACGCCGGCGAAGCGCCGGTCGCGACGTCGGCCTACTTCCAGATGCTGCGCGACGGCGATGCGCCTGCGGATGCCCAGAAGTTCCAGTCCACGTACACCGGACCGGTGGTCTACAACGAGGCCGACAAGTACCGCAAGGTCGACTTCGAGTCGGTGCGCAAAGGCAAGGCCGAGTACGCGCGCGACGGCAAGGACGGCTGGGTCGCGCTGATCCAGCACTACTACCTTACGGCGTGGCTACCGGCGCCCGGTACGGCGCGCGGCAACTATATCGATGCGCTGCCTGAAGGGCTCTACCGCGTCGGCGTCAAGACCTCGGCCAGCGAAATCGCGCCCGGCCAGAGCCAGACGCTGAGCATGCGCTTCTACGCGGGCCCGCAGGAGCAGGACCGCCTCGCCGCGCTGGCCGAAGGCCTGGACCTGACGACCGACTATGGTTGGCTCACCATCATCGCCAAGCCGATGTTCCGCTTCCTCAGTTTCCTTCACGACATGGTCGGCAATTGGGGGCTCGCGATCATCATCCTGACGGTGGTAGTGAAGGGCTTGTTCTATCCGCTCTCCGCCGCGAGCTACCGCTCGATGGCCAAGATGCGCGTGGTCGCACCCAAGCTCCAGCAACTCAAGGAGCGCTACGGCGACGACAAGCAGCGCATGCAGGTCGAGCTGATGAAGCTCTACCAGACCGAGAAGATCAACCCGCTGGGCGGCTGCCTGCCGATCCTGGTGCAGATCCCCGTGTTCATCGCGCTCTACTACTCTTTGATCGCGTCGGTCGAGCTGCGCCACGCACCTTTCTACGGATGGATCACCGACCTTTCAGCACCCGATCCGTTCTTTGTGCTTCCTATCCTGATGGGCATCTCGATGATCGTGCAGTCGCGCATGAACCCGCCGCCGCCGGACCCGATCCAGGCCAAGGTCATGCAGATCATGCCGATCGCCTTCTCCGTGTTCTTCTTTTTCTTCGCCTCCGGGCTGGTGTTGTACTGGCTGGTCAACAACGTGCTCTCGATCGCGCAGCAGTGGCGCATAAACACCGTGATCGAACGCGAGAAGGCCAACGCGCGTCGCTGAGTCAGGCAGCGGACGATGACATCGGGCCGCGAGACTCCTGACCGCACCATCGTGGCGGTGGCGACTGCGCCGGGCCACGCCGGTGTCGGGGTTGTACGGGTCAGCGGGCCGCTGGCGCACCGCGTTGCTGAAGGCGTCCTCGGACGATCGCCGCGCCCGAACCAGGCTGTCTTCTCCGTGTTCCGCGACGCCGCCGGCGGCGTGATCGATCGCGGTGTGGCGCTGTGGTTCGCCGCGCCGGCCTCCTACACCGGCGAAGACACGCTCGAGCTGCAAGCGCACGGCAACCCGCTACTGCTGGCGGCGCTGGTGCGGCGTTGCGTGGAGCTGGGCGCCGAAGCGGCCGGCCCGGGCGAGTTCTCCGAGCGGGCATTTCTCAACGGCAAGCTGAGCCTGGATGCGGCCGAAGCGGTGGCCGATCTGATCGCGGCGGATTCACAGGCGGCACTGGACGCCGCCCGGCGCTCTTTGGGCGGCGAGTTCGCGCAGACCGTCGACGCCCTGGCCGACGAACTCACCGCAGTGAGGGCGTTGGTCGAGGCGAGCCTCGACTTCCCCGAGGAATCCGACATCGACTGGCTGCAGCGGCTCGACGTGTTGCCGCGCCTCGCCGCGGTGGCGATCCGGCTCGACGAGGCACTGGCGGCGGCGCGGCGCGGTGTGCGCTTGCGAGAGGGCTACCGCGTGGTCATCGTCGGCCGGCCCAACGCCGGCAAGTCGACCCTGCTCAACGCGCTTGCTGGCGAGGAGGTCGCCATCACCAGCGAGATCCCCGGCACAACCCGCGACACGCTGCGCGCGCAACTGCAGATCAGCGGCGTGCCGATCGAGGTCACCGATACCGCCGGCCTGCGAGCGACCGAAGACCCCGTCGAGCGCATCGGCATCGAGCGTGCGCGGGCGGCCGCGGCGAGCGCCGACCTGTTGCTGTGGCTGGTCGACGGGCGCGGTGCGGCGGACGAGGACGCGGTCCTCATGGCGGAACTGCCAGCGGGCCTGCCGCGCTTGGTGGTGCGCAGCAAGGCCGACCTCCCCGACGACGGGGAGGCCGGGGTCTGCGACGGCCACGACGGCGGTGCTGCGGAAGACCACCCCACCGTGACGAGCCCTTGTCCGCGGGCACCGGCTGCCATGGTGCCCAACGTCGATTGCAAGGTGTCCGCGACCACGGGAGCCGGCCTCGACACCTTGCGCGCCGCCATCCTCGAGCGCGTCGGCTGGCGCGCCGATGCGTCGCCGGTCATCGCGCGCGAACGGCACGTCGCTGCGCTGGAAGACGCTGCTCGCCATCTCGAGACCGCTCGGGGCCGTGCTTTGCAACCCGAGTTGCTGGCCGAAGAGT
Organism: Burkholderiales bacterium; assembly: GCA_031971375.1. Classification (GTDB taxonomy): domain Bacteria; phylum Pseudomonadota; class Gammaproteobacteria; order Burkholderiales; family UBA3065; genus UBA3065. The sequence continues at coordinate 9,360 of DALYGT010000034.1, forward strand.
TACGACTCGCCGCCGAAGCGCTCGGCAGCATCACCGGACGGGTGGTGGCGGATGACCTGCTCGGTGCGATATTCGGGCAGTTCTGCATCGGAAAGTAGGTCCTCGGCCGCAGC
>DALYGT010000035.1:0-3666 GCA_031971375.1 Burkholderiales bacterium
GGCGTGCTCGCCGAGATCGTCCGCGACGCTGGCAGTGCGGTGAAGAGCGGCGAACTCATCGCAGTCATCGATACCGAGGCTGCAGCGAGCGCTACCGTCGTGAGCCCGGCCGCAGCTGCTGCGGCGCCAGCCCCTGCCGTGGCTGCCGCGCACAATGGCCACGGTGCCACGGCGCAGGCCATGCCGTCCGCCGCCAAGCTCATGAGCGAGCAGGGCATCGACCCGGCCAGCGTCAATGGCACCGGCCGCGGTGGCCGTGTGACCAAGGGCGATGTGCTCGGGCACGGCGCCGGCAATTCGGCAGCTCCCGCCACACAGACTGATACGCAGCCTTCGGCCGAGCCGGCGCAAGGTCCGGCGGCGCCGGCCACACCGCAGCCGCAGGTCGCGCTCGCCCCCGGCCGCAGCGCCAACCGCGTGCCGATGACCCGCTTGCGCGCGCGCGTGGCCGAACGCCTGGTCGAGTCGCAGCAGGGCACCGCCACGCTGACGACCTTCAATGAGGTCAACATGGCGCCGGTGATGGAGCTGCGCAAGCGCTATGGCGAGCGCTTTGAGAAGGACCACGGGGTCAAACTCGGCTTCATGGGCTTCTTCGTCAAGGCCGCCTGCGCGGCGCTCAAGAAGTTCCCGGTCGTCAACGCCTCGGTCGACGGCAACGACATCGTCTATCACAACTACTGCGACGTCGGCATCGCCGTCTCCAGCCCGCGCGGTCTGGTGGTGCCGATCCTGCGTGACGCCGACCAGATGAGCATCGCCCAGATCGAGAAGACCATCGTCGACTTTGGCGTGCGCGCCCGCGACGGCAAGCTCGGCCTCGACGACCTCTCCGGCGGCACCTTCAGCATCAGCAATGGCGGCGTGTTCGGCTCGATGCTGTCGACACCGATCATCAACCCGCCGCAGAGCGCCATCCTCGGCATCCACGCCACCAAGGAACGTCCGGTAGTCGAGAACGGGCAGGTCGTGGTCCGGCCGATGAACTATCTGGCCTTGTCCTATGACCACCGCATCATCGACGGCCGCGAGGCAGTGCTGACGCTGGTCGCCATCAAGGACGCGCTGGAAGACCCGGCACGCCTGCTGCTCGAGATCTGAGGAGAACCGGGCATGGCTGATTTCGACGTCGTCGTCATCGGCGGAGGGCCGGGTGGCTACGTCGCCGCCATCCGCGCCGCGCAACTCGGGCTCAAGGCCGCCTGCGTCGAGGGCTGGACCACGCCGTCAGGGCAACTCGCGCTTGGGGGCACCTGCCTCAACGTCGGCTGCATCCCGTCCAAGGCGCTGCTCGAGTCGAGCGAGCACTTCGAGCAAGCTCAACATGGCCTGGGCGAGCACGGTGTGCAGGTTGGCAGCGTCAAGCTCGACCTCGCCACACTGCTCAAGCGCAAGGACGGCATCGTCGGCACGCTCACCGGCGGCATCCAGGGTCTGTTCCGCAAGAACAAGGTCGAGTGGCTGCGCGGTTTTGGCCGGCTGGAGCAGGGCGCCGACGGCTGGCAGGTGGTGGTCGACGGGGCTGACGCCAAGAAGACCGTCTCAGCCACGCACGTGGTGCTGGCGACCGGCTCGCGGCCGCGACCGATCGCCGCTGCGCCGGTCGACGGCAAGTTCATCGTCGACAACGCCGGTGCGCTGGCCTTCGACAAGGTGCCCAAGACGCTCGGCGTGATCGGCGCCGGCGTGATCGGGCTCGAGCTCGGCAGCGTGTGGCGCCGGCTCGGCAGCCAGGCGACGCTGCTCGAGGCCATGCCCGACTTCCTTGCGCTGGCCGACCCGGCCATCGCCGCCGAGGCGCACAAGCAGTTCACCGCGCAGGGGCTCGACATCCGTCTGGGCGCCACGGTCACCGCGACCGAGGTGACCAAGTCTGGCGTGCAGGTGACCTACAAGGATGGCGCGGGCGAGCACTGCACGACCTTCGACAAGCTGATCGTCGCGGTAGGCCGTGTGCCTTATACCGAGGGCAGCGGCGCGCGCGAGGCCGGCGTCGAGATCAACGAGCGCGGTTTCATCGTCACCGATGCGCAGGGCCGCACCAACCTGCCCAACGTCTGGGCCATCGGCGATTGCACGCCGGGGCCGATGCTCGCGCACAAGGCGAGCGAGGAGGGCGTGATGGTGGCCGAGTGCATCGCCGGCCAGCACGGCCACTGCGACCATTCGGTGATCCCTTGGGTCATCTACACCCACCCGGAGATCGCCTGGGTCGGGCAGACCGAGACGCAGTTGAAGAACGCGGGCGTCGCGTATCGGTCCGGCAGTTTCCCGTTCGCCGCCAACGGCCGCGCGCGCAGCCTGGGCAACCCGTCCGGCTTCGTCAAGATGCTCGCTTGCGCCAAGACCGACCGACTGCTGGGCGCGCACATCATCGGCCCGCAGGCCTCCGAGCTGATCAGCGAGGCGGTGGTGGCGATGGCCTTCGGCGCCGCCAGCGAGGACCTCGCGCGCATCGTGCATGCGCATCCGACCTTGTCCGAGTCGATGCACGAGGCGGCGCTGGCGGTCGACGGCCGCACTCTGCACCTCTAGACCCGGTCCGCCGGCATCGGGACGTCACGGCAGATGCAGCCAGAGGCCTTGTCGTCGCTGAGTTTTGTCGGGGTCGAATGCGGCGCCGATTTTTTCCGCGAGCATGCGCGTCGCTACGGCGTACAACTCGATGCTGCGCAGAAGCGTGCCGTCATGGCCTTTGAGCACTTGGCGGCGGAACTCCTCGAGCGCGAGACACGGCACGGGCTGATGGCGCGTCTGCGGCGGCCCAAGCCGATCCCGGGGCTGTATTTCTGGGGTGGCGTCGGCCGCGGCAAGAGCTTCATGATGGACGCGTTCTTTGCCGGGGTGAACGTCCCGCGCAAGCAGCGTTGGCATTTCCACCGCTTCATGCAGCATGTCCACGAGATGCTCGGTCGACACGCCGGCGAGGTCGACCCGATGCCAGCCGTCGCACGCGATTTTGCCCGCGACTGCCAGTTGCTCTGCCTCGACGAGTTCCATGTGCGTGACATCACCGATGCCATGTTGCTGCGCCGTCTGTTGGAGAGCCTGCAGGCCCAGGGCGTGGTGCTGGTCACCACCTCCAACTGCGCGCCGCACCAGTTGTATGCGGATGGCTTGCAGCGCAGCCAGTTCCTGCCGGCGATCGCACTCATCGAGCAGACCATGCAGGTGATGAACCTCGATTCCGGCACCGACTACCGCCTGCGCAAGCTGGAGACGCAGGCTGTCTACCTTATGGGTGACGACGACGCCACCTTGGCGCAGATGGCCGAGTCGTTCGCTGCGCTGGCGGGCGGGGAGGGGCAAGCCGATGTCGATGTGCCGCTGCCGCAGGGGCGTACCGTGCACGCGCGACGCCACGCGCATGACGTGGTCTGGTTCGACTTCGCGACGCTCTGCGGACAGGCCCATGGCAAGGCTGACCTGATCGAGATCGCTCGCGCCTACCACACGGTGCTGATCTCTGGCGTGCCGCGGCTCGGCCCGGAGAATGCCGACCAGGCGCGGCGCTTCATCTGGCTGATCGACGAGTTCTACGACCGCCGCGTCAAGCTGGTGGTGTCGGCTGCTGCACCGCCAGACGAGCTTTGCATCGCCGGCCACGTGGCGCAGGACTTTGCCCGCAGTGCCAGCCGGCTGACCGAGATGCAGACGCGCAAATAC
>DALYGT010000035.1:3766-9450 GCA_031971375.1 Burkholderiales bacterium
GCAGGACTTTGCCCGCAGTGCCAGCCGGCTGACCGAGATGCAGACGCGCAAATACTTGTCGCTCGCGCACCTTGGGTAGCAGCATGTCGCAGAGGCGCCGCGTGGTTCATCATCGGGGCGCTTCGTCACCCCGACGCTCAGCCTGAATGGACGCCAGCACCGCCATGCCCGATACCTTCCCGGCCCTCCGCATCTACGAGCAGGACGCTGGCGCGCGCGCCGCGATCGAGTCCATCACCCTCGACGACCTCTCGCCGGGCGAGGTGGTGGTGCGGGTGGCGTGGTCGAGCCTCAACTACAAGGACGCGCTCGCCATCACCGGCCGCGGGCGCATTCTGCGCGGCTCGCCCCGCATCCCCGGTGTCGACCTCGCAGGCCATGTGGCGGCGAGCAGCGATCCGCGCTTCCAGCCGGGCGATGCGGTGGTGGCCACCGGCTACGAGCTCGGCATGTCGCACGACGGCGGTCTGGCCGGGTACGCGCGGGTGCCCGCCGATTGGGTGGTGCCACTGCCCAACGGCCTCAGCCTGCACGAGGCCATGCAGCTCGGCACTGCAGGCTTCACGGCGGGCCTTGCCATCTCGCGGCTGGAGCAGCTCGACCTCGCGCCGGGCAACGGCCCGGTGGTGGTGACCGGGGCCAGCGGCGGCGTATCGGTGGTGGTCATCGATCAGCTCGCGCAACTGGGCTACGAGGTGGTCGCGATCACCTCAAAGCCGGAGCAGCTCGAGCCGCTGCGGGCGCTGGGTGCGGCGGAGGTTCTGCTCCGCGGCGAGGTCGAGATGGGCCGCAAGCCGCTTGAGCGGGCACGGTTCGCTGCGGCGTTCGATTCGGTGGGCGGCGAGACGCTGGCGTGGCTCACCCGCGTGATGCAGCAGCGCGGGCTCATCGCTGCCTATGGCAACGCGTCCGGCACCGATCTGGTGACCACCGTGTTCCCCTTCATCCTGCGCGGCGTCGCGCTGGTCGGCATCGACTCGGCGGCGACCGCCATGCCGCAGCGACTGCGCGTCTGGCAGCGACTGGCAAGCGACCTGCGGCCGCGTCACCTCGCGGCGCACTGTCGCAACATCGGTCTGGACGAGGTGGTGGGCACCTGCCGCGCGATGGTCGAAGGCCGGCACAGCGGCCGCAGCGTGGTGCGCCTCGGCGGCGACTGACACCATCGCCCGCGCGTCGAGCGTGGTGTCCCGGACGGCTCACGTCGGCCACCCACAGTTCGGGGAACGAGCGCTTTTCCGTATAATGCGGCTTTGCCACGCGGACCCCGCATCATGCGAATCCTGCAGAAGGCTCTGACCTTCGACGACGTTCTCCTCGTCCCGGCCCATTCGGCCATCCTGCCGCGAGACGTGCAACTCAGGACGCGCATCACCCGCGACATCGAGATCAACCTGCCGCTCGTCTCGGCGGCGATGGACACCGTCACCGAGTCGGGGCTGGCCATCGCGCTGGCGCAGGAGGGCGGCATCGGCATCGTCCACAAGAACCTCACGGCGCGGCAGCAGGCGGCCGAGGTCGCCAAGGTCAAGCGCTTCGAGTCCGGCGTGGTCAAAGACCCGATCACCATCGGCCCCGACCTGAGCGTGCGCGAGCTGCTCGCGCTCACCCGTCAGTACCGTATCAGTGGCTTCCCGGTGATCGACCGCGGCGAAGTGGTCGGCATCGTCACCAACCGCGACCTGCGTTTCGAGCCGCAACTCGACCAACCGGTGCGCAACATCATGACCCCGCGCGAGCGGTTGGTCACCGTGCCGGAGGGCGTGAGCCTCGAGGTGGCGACCGACCTCTTGCACAAGCACCGGCTGGAACGCTTGCTCGTGATCGGCGACAACTGGTCGCTCAAGGGCCTCATCACCGTCAAGGACATCGTCAAGAGCAGCGAGCACCCCAACGCCTGCAAGGACGCGCTCGGCCGTCTGCGGGTGGGCGCCGCGGTCGGCGTGGGCGAGGGGACCGATGAACGTGTCGAGTTGCTGGTCGAGGCCGGCGCAGACCTGATCGTGGTCGACACCGCGCATGGCCACTCGCAGGGCGTGCTCGACCGCGTCAAGTGGGTCAAGACGCGGTTCCCGCAGGTGCAGGTGGTCGGCGGCAACATCGCCACCGCCGATGCAGCGCGCGCGCTGTTCGACTGCGGCGCCGACGGCGTCAAGGTCGGCATCGGCCCGGGCAGCATCTGCACCACGCGTATCGTCGCGGGGGTGGGCGTGCCGCAGATCACCGCGGTGCAGAACGTCGCCGCCGCGCTCGAGGGCACCGGCGTGCCGCTGATCGCCGATGGTGGCATCCGCTATTCGGGCGACATCGCCAAGGCGATCGCCGCCGGCGCGCACTCGGTGATGCTCGGCGGCTTGTTCGCCGGCACCGAGGAGGCCCCCGGCGAGACCGAGCTTTACCAGGGCCGCTCGTACAAGAGCTACCGGGGCATGGGCTCGCTCGGCGCCATGCAACAGGGCTCGTCCGACCGTTACTTCCAGGATGGCGAGGGTGCCGACAAGCTGGTGCCCGAGGGCGTCGAGGGCCGCGTGCCGTACAAAGGCCCGGTCACCGCGGTGATCCACCAGCTGATCGGCGGTTTGCGCTCGTCGATGGGCTACTGCGGCGCGGCGAGCATCCCGCAGATGCACGAGCGCGCGGCCTTCGTCGAGATCACGTTTGCCGGCATGCGCGAGTCGCACGTCCACGACGTGCAGATCACCAAGGAAGCGCCGAACTACCGCGTGGAGTGACCCGACAGTTGTAATGTTCGCTTTGAACTTTCCAGCTTGAATTGCCCGCTTTGAACCGGTTCGGACGAGATGCCCATGTACTTGGACCAACTTCGCCAACTCGCACCGCAGATCAGCGATCTGGCGAATCGCTATGGCGCTCGTCGAGTGCGGGTGTTTGGTTCGGTGGCCCGGGGGGAAGACACCCCCCAGAGCGATTTGGACGTCCTCGTCGATTTCCCAAGGGGTTATGACCTGTTGGCGCAGCGGATGCCTCTTGCCCTGGGCCTGTCCGATCTGCTGGGCCGTCAGGTCGACCTTGTGCCAGAGCATGAGTTGAGCCCGTACCTGCGCGCGCAGGTGCTGGCAGAGGCGGTCGACTTGTGAGCGGGCCTTGTGAGTAAGCATTGGCGTCCCTACGCGCTACATATCATCGATGCCATAGACAAGATCCGGCGCATCGAGGCTCGCGGTGACGTCGTGACGGACGAGGTTCTCTACGCCGCTACGCTGCGACATCTGCAGACCTTGTCCGAAGCGACCCAGATGCTGCCGCAAGACCTGAAGAATGCCTGGCCCGGTATTCCGTGGCGGGAGATCAGTGGTTTCCGCAATGTGTTGGTGCACAACTACCTCGGGGACATCGATCCGCAGACCGTGAAGGGTGTGCTGGAAAAGCATCTCGAACCTCTTCTGTGTAGCGTTGCAGCCATGCTTGAGCAGCACCCCGAGACCCCCTCCAACTGAGAACGTTTTGGCCGACGACCCGCCTGTGAGCCACGACCGCATCCTCATCCTCGACTTCGGCAGCCAAGTCACCCAGCTCATCGCGCGCCGCGTGCGCGAGGCGCAGGTCTACTGCGAGATCCATCCCTGCGACGTGGGCGATGACTTTGTCCGTGGCTTCGGCGCGCGCGGCATCATCCTCTCCGGCAGCCACATGTCGGCCTACGAAGAGGCGACCGACAAGGCGCCTGCAGCGGTCTTTGAGGCCGGTGTGCCGGTGCTGGGCATCTGCTACGGCATGCAGACCATGGCGCAGCAACTTGGCGGCAAGGTCGAGCCCGGCGAGAAGCGCGAGTTCGGCTTCGCCCGCGTCCGCGCCCGCGGCCATACGCGCCTGCTCGACGGCATTGAGGACCACCGCACGGCCGAGGGCCACGGACTGCTCGATGTCTGGATGAGCCACGGTGACAAGGTCACCGAGTTGCCGCCCGGCTTCAAGCTGATGGCCAGCACCGACAGCTGCCCGATCGCCGGCATGGCCGACGAGGACCGCGGCTTCTACGCGCTGCAGTTCCACCCCGAGGTCACGCACACGGTGCAGGGCCCCGCCATGCTGCGCCGCTTCGTGCGCGACATCTGCGGCTGCCGCGGCGACTGGATCATGGGCGACTACATCGCCGAGGCGGTGGCCGCCATCCGCGCGCAGGTGGGCTCGGACGAGGTCATCCTCGGCTTGAGCGGCGGCGTCGATTCGAGCGTCGCCGCCGCGCTGATCCACCGCGCCATCGGCGACCAGCTCACCTGTGTCTTTGTCGATCACGGCCTGTTGCGCCTCAACGAGGCCGAGCAGGTGATGGCCATGTTCGAGGGCAAGCTCCACGCCCGCGTCATCCGTGTCGATGCGCGCGAGCCCTTCATGGGGCATCTGGCCGGCGTGACCGACCCCGAGGCCAAGCGCAAGATCATCGGCCGCGAGTTCGTCGAGGTGTTCCAGCGCGAGGCTGGCAAGCGCGTCGGCGCCAAGTGGCTGGCGCAGGGCACCATCTACCCCGATGTGATCGAGTCGGGCGGCGCCAAGAGCAAGAAGGCTGTCACCATCAAGAGCCACCACAACGTCGGCGGCCTGCCGGAGACGCTTGGGCTCAAGCTTCTCGAGCCGCTGCGCGAGTTGTTCAAGGACGAGGTGCGCGAGCTCGGCGTGGCGCTGGGCTTGCCGCGCGAGATGGTCTACCGCCACCCCTTCCCGGGTCCGGGTCTGGGTGTGCGCATCCTTGGCGAGGTGCGCATGGACTACGCCGACCTGCTGCGCCGGGCCGATGCCATCTTCATCGAGGAACTGCGCGGCACCGTGGCCACCGAGCGCGACGTCGCCGCCGGCATCTGCCACGCCGGCGATGTCGGCAAAAGCTGGTACGACCTCACGAGTCAGGCGTTTGCCGTGTTCCTGCCGGTCAAGAGCGTTGGCGTGATGGGCGACGGCCGGACGTATGACTACGTGGTCGCGCTGCGCGCGGTCATTACCAGCGACTTCATGACCGCGCACTGGGCGCACCTGCCTTACGAGCTGCTGGGTCGGGTGTCGAACCGCATCATCAATGAGGTGCGCGGGCTGAATCGGGTGGTTTATGACGTCTCGGGCAAGCCGCCAGCGACCATCGAGTGGGAGTAGGACAAGAATTACAGAAATCTGTATAAAAACCGCGACGCCTCTACAATGTCGGCATGAAGACGACCCTCGACCTCAACGATGAACTGGTTGCTGCAGCCAAGGCCGCGGCGGTGCGACAACGCACCAGCCTGACGCGATTGATCGAAGAAGGCTTGCGCCTACGTTTGCGTGCGCAGGTGTCCGAAGCAGGGGGGATCGTGCCGGTGCAGTTGCCCGTGTTCTCGGGCCGTCACGGATTGGTCGATGGCGTCGATCCGTCCAGCAACAGGTCGATGCTCGAGGCGCTGGGCGATGACGCCTGACGTCAACGTGCTGGTCGCGGCATCGCGTGGCGACCATCCACACCACGGTGTCGCGCGTTCGTGGCTCGAGGGCGCCCTCGCCGCGACGCAGACGGGTGCTCCCCTCACATTGCTGCCGATGGTGTTGGCGAGCTTTTTGCGCCTGGTGACCAGCCCGCGCATCTTTCGCGAGACCACTCCCGTCGAGCAGGCGTGTGCTTTTGCGGACGCATTGCTGGCTGTGCCAGGCGTACAGCTCTCGTCGCTTGGGCCAGAGTGGCCGTTGCTCAAGCGCCT